>JAPLPA010000390.1 GCA_026400415.1 Afipia sp.
CATCTTACCCGCCGCAAGATCGGCAGCCTGCGCGTCGGTCAGCGTCGCGCTGCCTTCGGCTCCGCTGGCTGCATCCTTGAACGGCACCACGACCGGCGCGTTCGCGCCCGCCGCGGCGGGGCCATGGAAATGCGCCATGGTGGCCGGTCCGGTGAGGCCTGAATACGTCACCTTCCAGGTCAGCATCTTGCTGGCCGTGTCGTAGGTAACGTCTGCTGTGCCTTTTCCGGCGCTTGTATTGGGCGGCACTTCCGATGCGCTCGTCAGAGGCACTTTCATCGTCATTTTCTCGGCGAAAGCTGGCCCGGCGAGTGCGACGCACGCACCGAATGCGACAGTGGCAATTGCAAAAGTCGTGTTCTTCATGGTTTTCTCCCTTGGTGAATTCAGTGTCGTGATATCAACACCCGACAGGGGTGTTTAGTTCACGCTGCGGCTCGATATCTGGGGGCGGTTATGTTGAAAAAGCTTTTTTGGCTGGCCGTGGTCGCCGGCTTTGCGGGTCTGGCGGTATTCTGGATCGTCACCATTCCGGCGGTTGTGTCCGCCAGTGCGCTGCCGGCCTACACCCCGAACCTTGCCAACGGTCAGACCATCTTCAACATCGGCGGCTGCGCGTCATGTCATTCGGTTCCCGGTGAGGCGCGCACGGCGCTTGGCGGCGGCTTTGCGATCAAGTCCGATTTCGGCACGTTCTATGCGCCGAATATTTCACCGCATAAGGACAACGGCATCGGCGACTGGACCGAGGCGGAATTCGTGACCGCCGTGACCAAAGGCACGTCGCCCGCCGGACAGCATTATTATCCGGCGTTTCCCTTCACCTCCTACACGCACGGCAAGATTGAGGATGTCCGCGATCTTTTCGCCTATCTGAAAACACTGCCGCCGGTGTCCGGCAAAGTGCGCGATCATGATGTAAAATTTCCGTTCAACATCCGCCGTCTGGTCGGCGGCTGGAAATTCCTGTTCTTTGATGACAAGACCTTCACACCGGACTCGTCGAAATCGCCGGCCTGGAATCGCGGTGCGTATCTGATCAACGGCTTCGGCCATTGCGCTGAATGCCACTCACCGCGCAATCCGATCGGCGGCATCGTGTCGTCGCAACGCTTCGCGGGAGGACCCGATCCGGATCATCCTGGTGGCTGGGTGCCGAACATCACGCAGAAAGGCAGCATCAAGGGCTGGTCGGAGAAAGACATCGCGTCGTTCCTGAGCGATGGTGTCACGCCTGATGGCGACACCGCAGGCGGCTCGATGGCGCATGTCATCAAGAACACGGCGCTTTTGAGCGACGAGGATCGTGCCGGGATGGCCGCTTATCTTAAATCACTGCCGCCGGTTGATGGTCCGCCGAAACCGCCTAAGAAGAAGACCTGAGGCTTATGCTTGAGGGCTTGATCTTGCCCAAAAACCGGTTTCCACTTTTTGGGATCATGCCCTAAGTGCCGAACGCCTTGAAGGTGATGATGGTGTAGGTGTCCTGAATGCCGGGAATGACCTGCACTTTTTCATTCACAAAATGACCGATGTCGGTGCCGTTTTCGACGTAGAACTTCACCAGCAGATCATAGTCGCCTGCGGTCGAGTAGATTTCTGAGGCGATCTCGGACTCGGCCAGCGCATTGGCGACGGCATAGGATTGCCCCATCTTGCATTTGATCTGAATAAAGAAGGGGACCATTCGTGCTTCTCCTGATATTTCGCGCATCTGGCGCACATAGAGCCAAAAACCCGGCATGGCCGCAAGTGCGCGCAAGCTCTATATAGAGCGTGATACCCGTGCGCGTCGCAAGGAGAATAGTAAAATCACCCTGAGCATGCCGGTTGCGCTCACCATTGCGGGTTCCGATTCCAGCGGCGGCGCGGGGATTCAGGCCGACCTCAAGACTTTTGCGGCACTCGGCGTGTATGGCGCGTCGGTCATCACCGCGCTGACGGCGCAGAACACCAAAGGCGTCACGGGTATTCATGACGTGCCGGCGGATTTCGTCGCGGCGCAATTGGACGCTGTGTTCGGCGACCTCGATGTGAAGGCCCTCAAGATTGGGATGGTGTCGCGGCGCGATATCATCGAGGCCATCGTGAAAGGGCTCGATCGCTGGAAGCCCAAACACCTCGTTGTCGATCCGGTGATGGTGGCGACCTCCGGCGACCGGCTATTGTCGCCCGACGCGGTCGATGCGATGCGCAAGATGCTTTTCCCGCGCGCGACGATCATTACACCGAATCTGCCCGAAGCCGCCGCGTTGCTCGATGCGGAGCTTGCGGTCAGCGAAAGCGAGATCGAAGCGCAGGGCAGGCGGCTGCTCGCGTTTGGATGTCCCGCCGTACTCATCAAGGGCGGGCACGGCGAGGGCGCGGAGAGCGTGGATTTTCTTGTGATGAATGATTCCGTGGTGCGGCTCGCGGCATCGCGCGTCGCCACTAAAAACACTCACGGCACCGGATGCACGCTGTCGTCCGCCGTCGCCGCCGGTCTTGCGAAGGGCGAGAGCCTTGAGGCTGCGGTGCGCGCGGCGAAAATTTATGTGAGTGCTGCGATTGCTGCCGCCGACCGGCTCGGCATCGGGCACGGCCACGGGCCGGTGCATCATTTCCATAAGTTCGACTAACCGCGCGATTGGCGCATGTCGTCGAACTGTCGCATGCCGCCGGTAGTTTCAGGAAAATCCTGATTCTATCGGAATACCTTCATGGGCACCGCAGACCTCGAAAAATCCACCGTTGAAACCGCCTATGCGCGCTGGGCACCGATCTACGACGCGGTGTGCGGGCCGGTGATGGTGAAGGGCCGTCGTGCGGCGGCGGAAGCCGCACGCAACATTGGCGGAAAGATTTTGGAAGTCGGTGTCGGCACCGGATTGTCATTCGACGATTACGACGACACCACCGAAATCACCGGTATCGATATGAGTGCGCCGATGCTGAAAAAGGCCCGCGCCAAGATGGCGAGCGGCAAATATCCTTTCGTGAAAGCTGTCCACCAGATGGACGCGCACCACATGACGTTCGCCGACGCCACTTTCGATTGCGTGGTGGCGCAGTTCGTCATCACGCTGGTGGCGAACCCGGAGCAGGTGCTCTCTGAGTGTCACCGCGTCGTAAAGCCGGGCGGACGCATCATCCTCGTTAATCACCTTTATTCGGAAGTCGGCTTTGCCGCTGCGCTGGAACGGTGGGCTGCGGAGAAAACCCGCTCGCTTGGACTTCGCCCGGAATTTCCCTTCGCGCGGCTGCAGGCATGGGCGCAATCAAATGCCAACGCGAACCTGATCGAGCGGCGCAAAGTTGCGCCGTTTGGCATCTACACGCTGGTTTGTTTCGAGCGAACGCGGGATTCCGTTGTCACAGCACTGTCATAGATTTCGTGTAATGGCTCGCGCATGGAAAGACAGGTTGTGAGCGAAAGCACTCCCGAACGTCACTTTTGCACTCTCTTTATCTCCGACGTCCACCTCGGAGCCCGCGGCTCGCAAGCCGACCGCCTTCTCGATTTCCTCCGCGTCCACGATGCCGACACCATTTACCTTGTCGGTGACATCATCGACGGCTGGGCTTTGCAGTCGAACTGGCACTGGCCGCAATCGCATAATGATTTCGTGCAGAAGATTTTGCGCCGCGTCCGCAAGGGCGCACGGGTGATTTACATTCCCGGCAATCACGACGAATTCCTGCGCAACTATTACGGCACGCATTTCGGCGGCATTGAGGTCGTGGAGACCGCGATCCATCACGGCATCGACGGCAAGAAATATCTCGTCATCCACGGCGACATCTTCGATCTCGTGGTGCAGAACGCGCGCTGGCTCGCTCATCTCGGTGACCGCGCGTATGATTTCGCCATTCAGATGAACCGCTTCGTCAACGCCTTCCGCAAGATGTTCGGCCGGCCCTATTGGTCGCTGTCGCAATGGGCCAAGCAGAAGGTCAAGAATGCCGTCAACTACATCGGTGCGTTCGAGCAGACTTTGGCGGCAGAGGCCAGACGCCATGATGCCGATGGCG
>JAPLPA010000306.1:0-472 GCA_026400415.1 Afipia sp.
ATACACCAAGGCTCCTGCAATCGCTGCGCCCTACGACTGGTCGGGCTTCTACATTGGCGCGAACGCCGGCGTCGCATCGAGCCGCTTCAACTGGTTCTTTACCGACGATCCGACGGCACCGGGGCCAGCGGGCAACGAAGGAGCGCACAGCTCCACTGGCGCAGTGGCGGGCGGGCAGATCGCGCCGCAAAATCAGTGTAGCCTTACGGCTATATCTGTTTTAGTCATCGCGTTGTGAGAGTCCCATGCGTATTTCAAAATTTCTCGTCGCTGCCGCCATTCTCGTTTTATTTCTAGGCCCTGCATCTGCATCTGATTTGCCGGTTCGGACATACACCAAGGCTCCTGCAATCGCTGCGCCCTACGACTGGTCGGGCTTCTACATTGGCGCGAACGCCGGCGTCGCATCGAGCCGCTTCAACTGGTTCTTTACCGACGATCCGACGGCACCGGGGCCAGCGGGCAACGAAGG
>JAPLPA010000306.1:536-10800 GCA_026400415.1 Afipia sp.
CGCAAGGAGACTGGACGACGCTCAAGGGACAAAGCGCAAGCCAGTTCTTCCCCGGCTTCATCAATCGATCGCGCGTCGATGCGCTCGGATTTTTTACCGGCAGGGCTGGCTACGCATGGAACAACACGCTGCTCTATGTGAAGGGCGGTGCCGTTGTGGCTCGCAACTTCTTTGACTATTTCGGTTTGGCCCCTGGCACTGCGCCTTCCGAAAATCGCCGGGGCGGTGTTTTGGGTGCAGGCCTCGAATACGGATTTGCTCCAAACTGGTCGCTTGGCGTCGAATACCTTCACGGCTTCTTCGGCACCCGGCACATTTCGTTCGTGCAGACGGGTCCGTTCGGCCTGCCTTCCGACGACATCAGCCAAAGTCTAGACATGGTCACTGCACGCATCAATTATCGTTTCGGTGGTCCGGTCGTCGCGCGTTACTAAGCAAATTGCAGTCGGTTCATTGAACCTCGCTGCATTTTGCTGCGACATAATTTTCCAAGACAAATTTGACCTTGAGGAATTTTCCGGTGCGATCATTTCACGCGATCAGGCTTGCGCCTGTTTTGTTATTTGCCACTTTGACATTCAGCCAATCCGGAACTGCGCAAGGCCAGAAGCCTCCCGCACCGGAAGCCCCGGTGCAAATCATGCCGCCGGGAATTTTTCCGCTGACACCGGAGCGTGAAGCCACTCTGAAACCCAAGGACAGTTTCAAGGAATGCAACGACTGTCCCGAGATGGTCGTGGTGCCTAAAGGCACGTTCATGATGGGCACGCCCGCCACCGAGATCGACCGCAGTAAGGGTGAAGACCCGGTGCATCGTGTGACGATTGCAAAACCTTTCGCGGTGGCGCGGTTTTCCATCTCATTTGAGGATTGGGACACGTGTTTGGCCGAGGGCGGATGTCGCGGCAACAGGCTCGACGATCACGGCAAGGGTCGCGGACGGATGCCGGTGCAAAGCGTGAAATATTCCGACGCGGAAGCCTATCTCGCATGGCTGTCGAAGAAAGTCGGCCGCACCTATCGGCTGCCGTCGGAATCGGAGCGCGAATATTTCACGCGCGCGGGCACGACGACTCCCTTTTGGTTCGGCAAAACCATCGGACCGCAGGACGCCAATTACTATGCGTCGATTCCTTACGCCAACGGCCCACGCGGCGAAGACAGCAAGGGACCGAAGCCGGTGGATTCCTATGCGCCCAATCCGTTCGGGCTCTATCAGGTTCACGGCAACGTCTATGAGTGGACGCAGGATTGCTACAATAAACGCTACACCGAGGACACGCCCACAGACGGTTCGCCGTGGCTGGAGGGCGACTGCACGCAACGCATGGTGCGCGGCGGGCGATGGGATTCGCAGGCGTCCACGTTACGCTCGGGCTATCGCGACTGGATTCTTGGCGAAGGTGCGGGCGGCAGCTACGGCTTCCGCGTGGTACGGACACTGAACGGGGTGAAGTGAAAGCGCCGCGCGTCTCGAGCGCCTAGTGGTGATTTCCTTTGAGCATCGCGGCGAATCTCTCGACGATCTGAAGAACCTGATCGCGATGGTATCTGGATTTGATGCTCAAAAATATCCGCATCAATTTCAGCCCTTCTTCCGGTTCTGCCGGTTCGTTCCCCGGAAACACGACGACATTACTTTCGTCAGTCGTATCGACCAGCAAATTGACCGCGCCAAAAAAAACTTCCGTCTTGTTTGAACAGCGGCGTGGGGTAAGGCCTGAAGTTCACGCGCGTGCCATCCGGCCGCTCCGCGATCGCTGTCGCATTCCGAATGGGGCGCCTGGTCTGAATGGCGACAGCCATCGGGCATTTGTCGTGCGGGATGAAATCGCCGTCGTCAGTGTAGAGCTTCCATGTTACACACCACTTGTCTTTTCCGACCGTCGGGACTCGTCCCGTAAAGGAAATGCAAGCCTTGTTGTAGAAGGTGATGACGCCTTCGCTATCCGTCACATAGATCGGTGCTGAAAGATTTTCTAAAATCGCAAGTTGCCGGTAGTCGCTGGACATCGCCGCAGCAACTGCCACGTTCAGCATGCTTTCAGGCGACGATGTTGCCGTTCGCATTGTGCCCGCTTCCGCCGTATAGAGTTACGCCAGAGGACTGCTTATTTCCTCACTCTCGGGTAACGTTAGCAAGCCCGTTTTGGACACTACCCCAGTTATATTGACATTGAATAAGACGGCGAATGCCGCTGTCTCAAACTGAATAGCTTACCAACACCTCGCCTTCTGTTGGCTCAGTTGGCGAAGCCAGCAATGGCCCCAGGTTTTCTTTGATCCAAGGCATCAAAGTTTGGGTGGAACTCTCCGCTACGGCTTTATTGGTGAAAAGCGACATGGCGATCACTGTGTCTTCGCCGCCCATCACCAGATAGTAGGCCTTGAACCCATCCATCTTTTTCATGACCGGCAATGCGCCGGCCTCTACGCGCTTCGCAAATTCTTTTGCCATGCCCGGCTTCACTTTGCCTTTTCGGATAGCGGCGAACATCTGCGTCATTGGACCCCCCGTTGAGAGAAAGGTATCCTGTGGGGGCCCTAAAAATTCCGCAAGAGTTGAGTTCCAAAAAGAACAAATTAAGAACACTTTAGCAAGTCTTTGATATATCATTGCGATTCGGTGCGCCTGCACCACCATATCTTGGGTCTCATACGGGTATCGAGGACTACATGTCCAATATCGCCTTCGACGACACCGCGCTGACGCGGATCGCGGATTTCGCCAGAACGTTGTCACGGCTTCATGCAGCGTCACGCGTTCGCAGCGTGGACGACGACCAGATCGACCGCGAGTTCAACGCGGTGTGCATGTCGGTGTGGGGGTACACCACCGACGACATCACGGACGATCTTTTTGCGCCGAACGACCACGAGTTTCTCGACACGCTGGACGAGGCACATGCGCGGATGTTCGCCGCCTCTCACGGCTACGATCTCGTGGACGAGACCGGCATTCTGTCGGACTGGTGGGGCTATTGCTGGATGATCCTGGCGGAGATGCGCGGATTGCTCACGCCTGAAGTGAAGGCGAAGTCACGCATGCGGATGGAAGAGAAATATCTCTCAGCCCCCAACGTGATCGGCGTCATCGTCGGGCGGTAGCGTTTCAGTTGACGTCGGCGCGCTTGGCGCGGGGCGCAGGCTTGAACTCGCCGGTCGGCAGCGGCGACAGGTTCTCAAGCAACGGGCGCAACGCATCCCGTCGGGTTTCGCTTGAGACGGGCGACGCAATCGACGCCGTATACGGCGCGTCGTCGGCGATTTCAGCGGCCACAGGCGCCACCTTCATCTCGCCAAGCCGTGCGCGCAGATCGGCAGTCAATCCTGGATAGCTTGCAACCGGCGTGAATTCCGCGGTCTGACCGGTGGCGGTCTTGACGCCCGAATAAGCCACAAGTCCGTTCGAGGTCGCGACGATATCGCCGGGGCGCAACGTAGTGTCGAGCGATAGATCAACAGGCGCGAGTCCTGCAGAGTCGCGACCATTACACGTACAATCCGCCTTCAATGCCTTGCGATACGCAAATGCGTTGGGGCTATCGACATAGCGCTCGCCCATATTGCCGACAGCGTAATCGATGCTGTTGCCCGAGAAAATTTTCGTCGGGCTGGCTGGACAAAACGATTGGCACATCTGGGCAGGGGTCGCGCCGCCGCGCGCGCTGATCGGGAAATAGCGTCCATCGCAGGTGCGCACGCAATAGGACGTGAAGCGCCCGCTCGAGGAGGACGCTGGCACTGGCGCAGAAGAATAGGCCGAAGGCGCCGACGGGTCGGCGTAGGAACTCTGCTGTGACGGAGGCGCGGGGGCCTTGGCCGGCGCGTCGTTGCCGAACAGGAAGTCGAGCAAGCCTGCGGAAGCCACATTCGGCGCGAACGCAACGGCAAGGCTGACAATTGCTGCAAGCACAGGCGTCATGCGGCGGCGCATGCGCGGAACACTCAATTCTTTACGCAAACTTAACACCCCACTCACGCAACGCTTACGCACTCAGGCAATCGCGCACCCGAACGAAAGGCACCTTACGGGGTGGAGGTAAACGCGGGGTTAGGGTTAAGCCCGTCGGGCGAATTCGCGGGCCGTTACGGTCTGAAGAACACGTATGTCGTGAGCGCGAATGTCGGAATCAAAACGGCTGCGGACCAGACCATGTAGCCGAAAAAGCTCGGCATTCTCACGCCCGCCTCGCGCGCGATGGCGTAGACCATGAAGTTTGGCGCATTTCCAATATAGGTGTTCGCACCCATGTAGACCGCCCCCGACGAAATGGCCGCCAGCGTCGCCGCTTTCGCCGCCATGAGCACTTGCGGGTCGCCGCCCGCAAGCTGGAAGAACACGAGGTAAGTCGGCGCATTGTCGAGGAAAGACGACAGGATTCCGGTCAGCCAGAAATATGCCGCCGCGTTATTGCTCCCATCCGGGTTTGTCACGAGTGCAATCAATGCTCCGAACGGTCCATGTGCGCCCGCCTGCAGCATCGCCATCACCGGCACGATGCAGACAAAAATCCCTGCGAAAAGAATCGCGACTTCACGGATCGGTCCCCACGAAAAGCCGTTGGCGGCGCGGTGCTGTTTGCGTGTAAAGGCAATCGACCAGATCGTCACGAGGATGAAGATCATGTCGCGCGCAAGATTCTGTATCTGCAATTCGACGCCTGCGATGTAAAATGACACGCCGGGTTTCCATTGCGCGCTCATCAGGATGGCGGCGATGATGACGGCGATCAGCAGGATATTGATTTTGCCGTGAAGCTCGAGGGATGAGTCCGGCGTCGGGTCTTTCTTTTTCCTGAAACGCCGCTCTCGGTGATGCATAAAGAGATCGAGCAGCAAAAACACGAACAGCACGATGCCGCCGACGAACAGCGTTTCCTGCCACAGATGTTTCGTCGTCCAGAAGAAATCGACGCCTCTCAGAAATCCGATGAACAGCGGCGGGTCACCGAGTGGCGACAGCGCGCCGCCGATATTCGCGACCAGAAAAATAAAGAACACCACCACATGCGCGCTGTATCTGCGATCGTCATTGGCGCGGATCAGCGGCCGGATCAAAATCATCGCCGCGCCCGTTGTGCCGACGACGCTTGCCATCAGGCTTCCGATGCCAAGCAGCACCGTATTGGTCAGCACGCTGTCGTGAAGGTTGCCTTCGAGATAGATACCACCGGCAACCGTAAACAGTGCGAGCAACAGAAGGATGAACGGCATGTATTCGAGTAGCGCAGTATGGGCGAGCGCATTCGTGGCCGTGTAAGTGCCGGCGGTGACAAATAGCGGAACGACGATCAGCGCAGACCAAAATATGATCAATTTGCCATAGTGGCGTTCCCAGACGTGCGGGTAGAACACTGGCCCGGTTGCGATGCAGAGTAGAATTCCCGCAAATGGGAGTGCCCACAGAATGGAAAGTCTGCTGCCGTCCAGTCCGTCAGCCGCGAAGGCGGGAGAGGATGTCGCCACGCAAAGTCCGGCGGCAATCCACAGCGCGCGCATGATGCTTCAGCCTTTCAGGAATTCACCTGCCTTGTAAAGCGAGCGGAATACGATCCCGGCTTGCTTGAAGGTCTCTGCGGCACCTTCGTCGCGGTCCACCATCGTGAACACCATCACGACTTCGCCGCCGGCATCTTTCACGGCATCGACCGCCTTGATGGCCGAGCCGCCGGTCGTGGTGACATCCTCCACGATGACGATGCGCTTGCCGTTGAGGGTCTCGCCCTTTGCAAGTCCTTCGACTGCAAGCCGCGCGCCGTGTTCCTTCGGCTTCTTGCGCACGAAGAACGCGGCAATCGGATGACCTTTCAGCCATGACAGTTGCGCGATCGCACCTGCAATCGGCACTGCGCCCATCTCAAGCCCGCCGATGTAATCGACACTGTCGTCCTTCAACGCATCGAACGACAGTTCCGCCAGCAATGCGGCGCCTTCGGGGTCCAGCATTGTGGGCTTCAGGTTGAAATAGAAATCGCTTTTGCGGCCTGACGCCAGAGTGATATCACCGCGCCCGAAGGAACGTGCGGCAATGATTTTGGCGAGGCGAGCGCGCGAGGCGGAGACGGACACGGCATATCTCTTCAATGCTGGGATGTTCGTGGGAACTTAGCTGGCGCAGCGTGGACATTCCAGAGCAGATCGCGCACCGTCAACAGCGCAAAACTCAACTCGCAAGGCGCTCAAGAATGACAATCGACTTCTACACATGGGACACGCCGAACGGACGCAAGATCAGCGTCGCGCTGGAAGAAGTGGGACTGCCCTACAAGGTGCATCCGATCCATATCGGCAAGGACCAGCAGTTTGCGCCGGAATTTCTGAAGATCAGTCCGAACAATAAAATTCCCGCCATTGTCGATCCCGATGGCCCGCACGGCAAGCCAGTCAGCATTTTCGAGTCAGGAGCGATCCTGCTGTATCTCGGCGAAAAGACAGGGAAACTGTTGCCGAAGGATCTGGGCGAGCGAATTCCGGTTCTCGAATGGCTGATGTGGCAGATGGGGGGCTTCGGTCCGATGCCGGGGCAGGTGCATCATTTCATCGCGCTCGACAATGAACAGGATCGCCGCTACGGGCTCGATCGATTCATGAAGGAGACGCTGCGTCTCTATGACGTGCTGGATCGCCGCCTCGCGGACCGCGAATTTGTCGCGGGTGCATATTCGATTGCCGACATCGCGATTCTCGGCTGGGCGTGGCGGCACGAGCGCCATAAAGTTTCATTCGATGACTTCAAGAATGTCGGGCGCTGGTACGATGCGTTGATGTCGCGACCCGCCGTGAAGCGCGGGTTTGAGGTCGATTTGAAAAAAGTCTAGTGCGCCTCATCCCAGTTGTTTGCGGCCCGCGCATCGACCTGCAACGGCACCGAGAGCGCGACGGCAGGGAACGGCGCATCCGCCATCACCTTCTGCACCACGGGAAGGGTCTTTTCGACTTCCTTGTCCGGCACTTCGAAAATCAGTTCGTCGTGAACCTGCAATAACATTTGCGCCGATAGCTTTTTTGCCGCCAGCGCGTCCTCCATGCGGATCATTGCGCGACGGATGATATCGGCGGCGGTGCCTTGAAGCCGCGCGTTGATCGCGGCGCGCTCATTGAAGGCGCGCACCGAAGCGTTTGGCGACTTGATTTCAGGGTAGTGACACTTCCTGCCGAACAGCGTTTCGACATATCCGTGTTCGCGGCAGAAATCGCGCGTCGCATCCATGTAGGCGCGGATGCCCGGAAAGCGCTCGAAATATTTCTTGATATAAGCACCCGCTTCCTCGCGCGGAATGCCGAGCTGGTTCGCGAGCCCGAAAGCCGAGATGCCGTAGATGATTCCGAAATTGATCGCCTTGGCGCGCCTTCGCACCTCGGCAGGCATTCCCTTGATGGGTACGCCGAACATTTCAGACGCCGTCATCGCGTGAATGTCGAGGCCGTCGCGGAATGCCTGCTTGAGCGTCGCGATGTCGGCAATTTCGGCCAGCAACCGCAACTCGATCTGCGAATAATCCGCCGACACCAGCTTGTGGCCGGGGATAGCGATGAAGGCTTTGCGGATTTTTCGGCCGTCCTCGGTGCGCACCGGAATGTTCTGCAGATTCGGCTCCGAAGAGGACAGGCGGCCAGTCGTGGTTGCCGCCAGCGAATAGGAGGTGTGAACGCGCTTGGTGCGCGGGTTGATGTATTCGGGAAGCGCGTCCGTATAGGTGGATTTCAGTTTCGAGACCTGACGCCAGTCCAGAATACGGCGCGGAAATTCGTGGCCTTCCTCGGCGAGGTCTTCGAGAATGGAGGCGGACGTTGACCATGCGCCGGTCTTTGTCTTGGTGCCGCCAGGAAGCGCCATTTTGCCGAACATGATGTCGCCGAGTTGCTTGGGGCTGCCAGGATTAACCGGCTCACCCGCCATTTCGCGAATGTCCGCTTCGAGACGCGCCGCAGTCTGAGCGAACTCGCCGGAGAGACGCGACAGCACTTGTCTGTCGACAGAAATGCCGCGGCCTTCCATGCGCGCCAGGACGCCGACCATCGGCCGTTCGAGCGTCTCGTAAGGCGTGGTCATGTGCTCTGCAACGAGACGCGGCTTCAGCACGTTCCAGAGTCGCAGCGTGACGTCCGCATCCTCGGCGGCGTATTCGGTGGCCTTGTCGATGGGCACGCAATCGAATGGGATCTGGGATTTGCCGGTGCCTGCAACGTCGGAAAACGCGACCGGAACATGGCCGAGGTATCTTTCGCTCATCGCGTCCATGCCGTGGGATTCGCGGCCGGCATCGAGGATGTAGGACATCAGCATGGTGTCGTCGATGCAATGAAGCGCGATTCCATGCTGCGCGAACACCAGCGCGTCGAATTTCAGGTTCTGACCGACCTTGAGGATGCTCTCGTCTTCCAGCAGCGCCTTGATAGCCTTGATGGCATCGGCGGTTTTCAACTGGTCGGGAGCAACGCCGCCTGCGAACAATCCCGCGCCGTCGCCACCCTGCTTGTGAATCAGCGGCACGTAACACGCCTCATTCGGCGATAGGGCCAGCGAGATTCCGCACAACTCCGCCTGCATCGGGTCGAGGCTGGTGGTTTCGGTGTCCACCGCAAGATGGCCGATCTCGTGTGCGCGCGCGATCCATTTTTTTAATTCGTCCAGCGTGCGGACGGTGACGTATTTGCTGCGGTCGATTTTTGTCTTGCGCGCGATTTCGGCGCGAGAGCTGGCGAGGGATTGCGGCGTGTCTGTTGCGGAATCTCCCTTTGCCTTGGATGGCGATGCGGATTGGGTGAGTGCGGTATCACGCTCTGCGCGCGAACCGGCACCTTTCGCGGCACCGCTCATCATTTTCGCGTCAGGCTCGACATCCGACGGATCGATCTTTGAATACTCCGCAACACGTCGCGTCAGCGTCGAAAATTCCATCGCCTTCAAAAACGAAATCAGCTTGCGCGAATCCGGCTCGTGAACCGCCAGCTCGTCGAGCGGAACGTCAAGCTTCACGTTTTCGTCGAGTTGTACGAGACGCCGCGAGATGCGCGCCTTGTCGGCATGCTCCAGAAGCGATTCGCGCCGCTTCGGCTGCTTGATCTCTCCCGCGCGTTTGAGCAGCGTTTCGAGATCGCCATATTCGACGATCAGCTGCGCGGCAGTCTTGATGCCGATCCCCGGCACACCGGGAACGTTATCGACCGAGTCACCCGCCAGCGCCTGTACTTCGACGACCTTCTCTGGCGGCACGCCAAACTTCTCAATGACTTCCGGGATGCCGATGCGGCGATCCTTCATGGTGTCGTACATCGTGACGCAATCCGTCACGAGCTGCATCAGATCCTTGTCACTAGATACGATGGTGGCTGTTGCGCCGCGTTCGCAGGCCTCGCGCACATAAGTGGCGATCAGGTCGTCGGCCTCAAATCCGATTTGTTCGATGCAAGGCAGGTCAAAGGCCAGCACGGCCTCGCGGATCAGCGCGAATTGCGGAATGAGATCGTCGGGCGCGGGATCGCGATGCGACTTGTATTCGGGATAAAAGTCGTTGCGGAAGGTTTTCTCGGACTTGTCGAAAATAATCGCCAGATGCGTCGGACGATTGTCCGGCGGCATGTCGCGCATCAGCTTCCACAGCATGTTGCAGAAACCGAGCACGGCGTTGACCTGAAGTCCGTCAGATTTGCGGTTCAGCGGTGGCAGCGCGTGATAGGCGCGGAAAATATATCCCGAACCATCCACCAGAAAGACGTGGTCGCCCTTGCCGGGCTTCTTCACAGCAGTTTTGGCGGCGGGCTTCGCGGGTGCCTTTGCGGGCGCGGATTTTTGAGCGGCGGGCTTTTTAGGCATGGCGGCAACTTAGGGATTTCTCCCCGAATTGACACCCGTTGACTCAGCGATTTGAACCGAAAAAGTGCGGATCTATTCCGCCGCCTGCATGGTTTCACGAGGCCGGGGCGGCGCGATCCAATAGCGCTGCGGCCGCTCGAACAGGAAGTTCAGTCCGGTTCGTCGCGCCCACCACCAGATCACCAGCGATCCGAGAATTCCCGCCATCGTGACGATGATCGAAATAACGCCGATATCCTGGATGATCCCGAGCTTCAGCAGCAGGATGCGCGTCACGGCCATCGGCAGGAAGAACGCGAGATAGACCACGATGGAATGTTCGCCGAGGTAACGCAGCCATTGCAGCCGTTGCATGCGCGCAAGCAATGTGCCGGTCACGATGACGGCGCAGGCTCCGGCAAATCCGAGAAGGATCGACATCACCGGCGCGTCGCCCAATCCGGC
>JAPLPA010000269.1 GCA_026400415.1 Afipia sp.
AACGGCATCGCCTATTCGGTCGAGCAAAGCCGCATGATCGCGGCCGAGCTGGGCCTGCCCTTCGTCGTGCGGCCCTCTTACGTGCTCGGCGGTCGCGCCATGGCCATCATCCGCGACGAGGCGCAATTCGAGGACTATCTGCTCGGCACGCTGCCCTCGCTGATCCCGTCCGAGGTCAAGGCCAAGTATCCCAACGACAAGACCGGCCAGATCAACATGGTGCTGGGCAAGAATCCTCTGCTCTTCGATCGCTACCTGTCCGATGCCATCGAGGTTGATGTTGACTGTCTGGCCGATGGCAAGACAGCCTACATTGCCGGCATCATGGAGCACATTGAGGAGGCGGGCATCCATTCCGGTGACAGCGCCTGCTCGCTGCCGCCGCGCTCGCTGTCGCCGGACATGCTGGCTGAACTTGAACGGCAGACCCGCGCCATGGCGATTGCGCTGGAGGTCGGCGGCCTGATGAACGTTCAATATGCCATCAAGGATGACGAGATCTACGTGCTCGAGGTCAACCCGCGCGCCTCGCGGACCGTGCCGTTCGCCGCCAAGGTCGTCGGCATCCCGGTTGCCAAGATCGCGGCGCGCATCATGGCCGGCGAAAAACTGGCAAGCTTCAAATTGAAGCCGCGCAAGCTCGGTCATGTCGGTGTCAAGGAATCGGTTTTTCCATTCGCGCGTTTCCCCGGCGTCGACACCGTTCTTGGCCCCGAAATGAAATCGACCGGCGAGATCATGGGTATCGACCGCTCGTTCGCTGTCGCCTTTGCCAAGAGTCAGCTCGGCGGCGGCACCCGTGTGCCGCGAAAAGGCACGGTGTTCGTATCGGTGCGCGAGATCGACAAGGCTCGCATTCTCGATGCGGTAAAGTTGCTGTCATCGCTCGGGTTCAAGGTGATCGCGACGTCCGGCACGCAACGTTTTCTTGTCGAGAGCGGCGTCCCGGCTGAGAAAATCAATAAGGTGCTGGAAGGCCGGCCGCATATCGTCGACGCCATTACGAATGGCGAGGTGCAACTCGTTTTCAATACCACCGAAGGCCCCCAGGCGTTGGCGGACAGTCGCTCGTTGCGGCGAGGCGCCCTCTTGCATAAAGTGCCGTATTACACCACTCTTTCAGGAGCGTTGGCGGCCGCACAAGGCATCCGTGCCTATATTGGCGGAGACCTCGAAGTCCGCACCCTGCAGAGTTACTTCTCGGATATCTGACCTGTGAGCGGCCCTCCAGCCGCTGTTATGAAATAGCGAGAACGCCAGAAGGAACTGGCCGGTCTCGATAATGTTCTCATTCGGCGTCTGGCCGGACATGCATCAATAGTTTCGTTCGTGACGCAATTCGCCGGCGCACGAAATTGAAGGACGAAGACCAAATGGTTGAAATGGTACCCATGACACAGGCGGGCCACACCGCTCTGAAAGAAGAATTGAAGAAGCGTCAGTCCGTCGATCGCCCGCGCATCGTCGAGGCGATTGCGGAAGCGCGCGCCCATGGCGATCTTTCGGAAAACGCCGAATATCATGCCGCGAAGGAAGCGCAGTCGCACAATGAAGGTCGCATTGCCGAACTCGAAGATCAGCTTGCGCGCTCCGAAATCATCGACGTCTCAAAACTGTCCGGCGACACCATCAAGTTCGGCGCGACTGTCACGCTCATCGACGAGGATACTGACAAGAAGGCCGTCTGGCAGATCGTCGGCGAATCCGAAGCCGATGCCAAGAAAGGCCGCATCTCGATCACCTCGCCGCTCGCGCGTGCGCTGATCGGCAAGAAGAAGGGCTCATCCGTCGAAGTCGTCGCGCCCGGCGGTGCAAAAGCTTACGAAGTCACCAAGGTGGACTGGAAGTAAATCGACGCGCCTTTGGTTAAAAAACAAAATGGCTGGATGGTTGTCCGGCCATTTTTGTTGATCGCCATCCGAACAGAAGGCAAGCTGTCGCAACGGCAACCGGATTCCCAATATGCTTCGATTGAGCCTCATCGTGATAGTTGCAGTCGCTACGGTATGCGGCGCTGCATTTGCCGCCGATCTTCCGATCCCGCCGCATGCGACGCCATCGCCGATGACGGCACCGCAAGCATCTCCAAGAGAAATTCCGATGCAGCAGAACCAGCCGAATTGCAGCCGCTGGACCGATGAATGCGTGACCTGCGCGCGCGGCGCTCCGAGCAGCGGTCCAACTTGTTCGAATATTGGCTTTGCCTGCCAGCCCAAGGCAATTCGGTGTCTCTCGAATTGAAATTTCGCACAGCGAACAACGGTCCTTGATCCATCGCATCGGCGCGCATTTTGGATTTATTCCGCGCTGCGCTGCAATTTCCTGACTGCTTTCCGATAGCCCCCTGCTTTCGTCTCGATCAGCCGCGCGTTATGATTCGACGTTGATTCAACCCGGGGGTAACCAAATGAACGATACTTTTCTGGCCGCATACCGGCCGCAGCTGCTCAGCCTGCTCCGCATCGTCACAGGCTTGCTGCTGTTTCACTACGGCATCGCCAAGATTTTGAAATTTCCAGTGGTGCCGATGTTCGCGAACTTGCCACCACTGATTCAGGTGGCCGGCTATCTCGAACTGATCCTTGGCGCGCTCTTGCTGATCGGCCTGTTCTCGCGTCTTGCGGCATTCGTCTTGTCGGGTGAAATGGCGGCCGCCTATTTCATGGGCCATATGATGAAGAACCCTGACCCGGTGCTCTACCCCGCGCTCAATGGCGGTACGGCAGCGATCATGCTCTGCTTCGTGTGCCTGTATATCGCAGCGGCAGGACCGGGACCGTGGAGCGTGGACGCAGCTATGCGCGGCAAGTCCTGATCGTCACTTGACTAAAAACACAACAGTCAAAACCGCGCCGATGGCCACCACCACGGCGCGGATTATTTTTTCCGGCAAGCGGCGCGCGAAACCCACGCCGAGATAGCCGCCGGTTGCAGCCGCGACCATCGTCACCAGAGCTTCAGGCCAGTGGACCAACCCGCCCGCGATCAGTAACGCGCCTGATACGACCTGAATCAGGAATGCGACGAGAATCTTCATCGCATTGGCCTTGTGATAATTGCCGCCTTCGAGGATTGAGAGCGCCGCCAGCATCATGATGCCGATGCCCGCGCCGAAGAAACCGCCATAGATCGCAACGACGCTCATCAGCACGACGGCCGCGATTTTCGCGCCCGAATGCTGGCCCTGCGACCACGGCTCGGTGAAGCTGCGAATTTGCGCGCTGAATGCAAATATCAAAGTCGCAATTAGCAGAAGCCACGGCACCAGCGGCCTGAAGCCTTTGTCGCCAAGCCAGATCAGCAGCAGCGCTCCAATGATGCCACCGAACAATCCGATGATCGCGAAGGGAATCATCTCGCGCCAATGCGCGCGTACTTCATCGCGATATGCGGCGACACTCGCGAGGTTGGAAGGTGTTAGCGCTACCGCACTGGTTGCGTTGGCTTCGAGCGACGTCAGGCCGCTGGCGACGAGGGCTGCGAACGACACGAACGTCCCGCCGCCCGCGACTGCATTGATGGTGCCCGCGACGAAGCCGCCCGCGGCCAGTACGGCGATTTGAAAAACCGTCACAGCGATTCCCTTTGCGTCATGGGCGCAAGGGAAGCGCCCGGCGTGCAGTGTCTAAAACAGGCGCAACCGACGCGATAGACCGCGATTCGCTGGCTTGCCATGCGCGAAACTTCAGCCTTAAAGCCTCAGTCTTGCGGTGCCGTCAGTTCGAGCGGCACGGCTGCTTCGAATTTTGAATTATGCAGGACGAGCGACGTTCGCACATTGCGCACATGGGGCACGGCCGTGAGGTGCGCGACGAAACTCTGAAAAGTCGCCATGTCCGGCGCGACGCATTTGAGGATGAAATCGACGTCCCCGGACAACATCCAGCATTCGCGCACAAGCGGCTCCTTGCGAACGAAATCCTCGAAGGCTTTGAGATCTGCATCCGCCTGACTGGACAAATGCACCGATGCAAACACCGTGACGTCGAAACCCATCAACGCCGGATTGAGCAATCCACGATAGCCTTGGATGTAGCCATCTTCTTCGAGTGTCCGGACACGTCTCAAGCAGGGCGGCGGCGAAATGCCGACCCGCTTGGCCAGTTCGACATTCGTGATTCGTCCGTCGGCCTGAATTTCAGCAAGAATTTTCAGGTCGATCTCATCGAGGCCTTTTGACACGCGTAGCCCACCCATGCTTCCGGAACAGTTTCCGGCGATTTTCCGAAGCAGTTTTAGACATGGTCGGCCTTTCGCGCAATTTTATTACGTGATCGACCTATTCGCCGCCTTGCTGGGGGAAATCTAGCAAGTGGGGTTGCGTATCTTGCATAGCTCCACAGATGACCTACACTACATGCAGATGCTTTTATCGTCTCAGCGATGCCTTTGCGGGCATTTACCGCCTCTTCGCTGAACATTCTCACTCAGAAAACGCCAGAGCCGGAACATGGCCGCTCCTATTCACGCCAAGGTCGTCATCGTCGGATCGGGACCAGCGGGCTACACCGCGGCCATTTATGCCGCGCGTGCGATGCTCGAACCGGTGCTGATTCAGGGAATTCAGCCCGGCGGCCAGCTCACCATCACCACCGATGTCGAGAATTATCCTGGCTTCGCCGATGTGATCCAGGGCCCGTGGCTGATGGAGCAGA
>JAPLPA010000393.1 GCA_026400415.1 Afipia sp.
CCGAACTGCTCATCGACGTCGTAACCAAAACAAAAAAGGGCGACCGCGACGGTGCGCACGATATTTTCGACGCGCATCTTCCGCTCATTCGTTACGAGCAACAGCCGGGTGTGGGTCTGAGCGTTCGCAAATATGTGTTGAAGAAGCGTGGCCTGCTGTCATCCGACGCGCAGCGCAAGCCCGGTGCTGCCATGACGGCGGCATCGCGGTCAGAAGTGGATTATCTGCTGGCACGGGTCGCACGCACCGACAAGCGCGCGGCCCTGAAATGAACGAGCGTGACCCCAAGGCGCTGCGCATCGCATCGACCGTACTGCTGCTGCGCGATGGCGCAGACGGCATGGAAATCTTCATGGTGCAGCGAAATCGCGCCATTGAGTTTGCGTCCGGCGCGCTCGTTTTCCCCGGCGGCAGCATCGATCCCAACGACTACGAGATCGCCGAGACGCTCGCGACTAGTCTGTCGAACGAGATCGCGGCGATCCGCGTGGCGGGCGTGCGCGAGACATTCGAGGAAAGCGGAATCCTGCTGGCGCGTGCGCAGGGTTCGGACGCGCTGGTGTCCGCCGAGGTCGCCAACAAGGTCGGCCCGCTGCGCGCCGCCGTCGACAAGGGTGAGATCAAATTCTCCGCGATCCTTAACGACAACAATCTCGTGCCGGCAATCGACCTGATGGCGCCCTTTGCGCACTGGATTACGCCGGTCAACATGCCCAAGCGCTTCGATACGCATTTTCTGCTGGCTCATGCGCCGAAGGATCACGTCGGTAAGCACGACGGCCACGAGTCCGTGGATTCGATCTGGCTGACGCCGCGCGCGGCGCTTGATGGCGCGGAGAGCGGACGTTTCACGCTGCCGTTTCCGACCATCCGCAATCTCATCAAGCTCGACAAGCTGCGCACCGCGCAGGCCGCGATGGAGTTTGCGCGCAAGACGCCGGTTGTCACTGTGGTGCCGGAGTTGACCAGGACGGAAAGCGGCAGCCGTCTTAAAATTCCGAAAGAAGCCGGATACGACGGCGAAGTGTTCGAGTTTCAGGGATAGATGGCCATTGAACTGCGCCAGTTCCGTCACCATACCAATGTCATGATCCCGCCCGCGACGGATAGCCGTCAATGAGACACTGGAAAATGGTTCTGACGGCATTTCTGCTTCTGTTATTCGTCCCCATCGGCATCTCCGCCACAGCCTACTATCTCAAAAACAAAGACAGCACCGTGTCATGGTTCGACGCGGATCGCTCCAGCGCGGGCGTTCTGCCGCGTGTGGCGGATCATCCCGATGCGCTGGTGAGTGTCTTTGCGGCGCGCACGGTGCGCTGGCGCGGCATCGTCGCCGTTCATTCGTGGATTGTCGTCAAGGAGCAGGGCGTATCGCGCTACAGCCGATACGATTACACCGCGTGGGGTGATCCCATTCGAGTCAATGGATTTGTTGCTGACGGGCGTTGGTTCGGGCAGGTGCCGGAGGAGGTGTTCGCTGCCGACGGCGAGCGGGCCGCCGCCTTGATTCCGAAAATCAAAAGCGCGATTCAAAATTACAAATACCGCAACCTTGGCGATTACCGCGCCTGGCCGGGTCCGAATTCCAATACCTTCGTCGCCGCCGTGATCGACGCCGTTCCCGAGATGCGCGCCGTGCTGCCGCCAACTGCCATCGGCAAGGATTATCCCTATGACGATGAGTGGTTCGGCGTCACGGCGTCCGGCACCGGGCTGCGCGCCACGCTGGGCGGTTATCTGGGCGTCACCGTGGGTTGGCTCGAAGGTGTCGAGGTCAACATTCTGGGCGCGGTGCTTGGCCTCGATATTCGCCGTCCGGCGATTAAAATTCCCGGTATCGGTCGTATCGGCATGAGCGCTGCGGCTGCCTAGCCACATCGGTCGCTCACGCGCTTGTGAATCGCGATTAACCGTCCGTCAACGGCGCCGCTGTATTTGACGAGCATGAGCGCAATCGGCAGTTCGACATCGTCGCAAACGTCCCAGCAACTGGCCTTGGCGCAGGCGCAAGCACAGCTTGCCGCCGATCAGGCCGCGCACGCCGCAGCCGATGTCATCAAGGCCGACCAGAAGGCTGTCGACGACGCCGAGCAGACCCAGCAAACCCAACAGACTCAGAGCAATAATCTGGTCGATATCAAGGTTTGATCGCGATCGCCGCTATCGGCGATTGACGTGGCGCGAAGCGAACGCGACGCCCAGTACGAACGCCACGAACAGCGAACCGAGCGGAGCCTCACGTGTGAGGTTCGCGACCGTTGCAAGCGGCTTGCCCGGTTCTCTCGCCCGGTTGAACGCCGAACTCACCGAATGATAAACGTTCATGACGGTTTCGCTGAACCGGCCAAACTCGCCGGTTGCGGGGTCCAGCCCTTCATAGATGTAAGCAGGTTCTTGCTGGTTCACGGCGATCTCTTTCGTTTCGATGAAACTTATTCAGCGATGATTAGCTCAATCCATTTCTCCTCAACGAGTTCCCTTGAAACTTGTTAGATATTTTCGATTGGTGGCTTTCTTTTTTATCGACGCTCTGTCTCGATGCCGGAAGGCCGGATCAAGGAGACATGCAATGCGGGTGATGGTGTTGGTGAAAGCGACTGAGGAGAGCGAAAAGGGATTTGTGCTGACGCCCGAGACCAAAAAGATGATGGAGGCGATGGGCAAATTCAACGATGAACTGGAGAAGGCCGGTATCTTGGTGACTGCAGCCGGTCTCATGGAGTCATCGAAAGGCAAGCGTGTTGCATTCGACGGGACCAGCCGCGCCGTCATCGACGGGCCATTCGCGCATCCGCACGAACTGGTCGCGGGCTTCTGGCTCTGGAAGGTCAAGGACCTGGCCGAGGCGGTGGCCTGGGTGAAGCGCTGCCCCAATCCGATGCCGGGACCGAGCGAAATTGAAATCCGCCCGCTGCATGAGGTGGACGATTTGAAATAAGTCGGGTCAGTCGGCTCGCCGTTTGGTGCGCCGACGAATCGCAGAGTCTTCACCGGCCTGTTGCTGCTGGTAATACTGAAGTCGCCAGTTTGGCGCGCACGATCCGTTCACGCCGGTCGAATTCGCCCAGCACTGCTCCATCGACACGTAATTGCATTCCTCGACCATGCCCATGCGTCCAGCGACGCGGCTCATGCAATAGGGATAGTTGCCGCCAGCAGTGGCCGGCGTGGATGGCCAGAGCACGACCGCCAACAAAAGTGTTGCGAGCATCAGGCGGAGATAATTTTGC
>JAPLPA010000197.1 GCA_026400415.1 Afipia sp.
CTTCTCAACGTCGCCCGCAATCCAGTTCAGCCCCGGCGTTGTGACGTATTCTTTGCCTTGAGTGGCCATCAGCTGCATGCCGACGCAGATTCCAAAGAAAGGTCTGGCCTTGTCACGCACGGCTTCGGTCATCGCTTCCACCATGCCGTCCAGCGAATCCAGTCCCTTGCGGCAATCCGCAAACGCGCCGACGCCCGGCAGCACAATGCGATCCGCGCGAAACACAACTTCCGGATCGCGCGTCACGATAATCTTTTCGGAATCGTCCATCATCCGCGCTGCACGCTCGAACGCTTTCGCGGCCGAGTGCAGATTGCCTGAGCCGTAATCGATGATGGCAACGCTCAACGCGGCGCTCCAGGTTGCGGAAACACGCCGAGGACATCGTCTTGCGCTGACAACGACGCGCGCGGAAGCGGATGCAGCGCCGGCGTTTGTCCCACATCGCGGCGAGGCTCAGGTTGTGTCCAGCGATCGAAGAAACGCCGTTCGGCTTCTTCTTCGTTCGCTGCCGAAATAACGGCAAGCTGGCGCCATTTGCCGCGTGACAATTTCCAGCGCCGCAGCGTTCCCGCCTCGAAACCCATCAGCAAAGCAACCACGAACATAATGACGAGACGTGACGCGACGCCAAGACCGATCCATTTGAATGCAATCTCGGCGGCAACGGAAATCGCCACGTATGCGAACAGCGCCAGCCACAGCCGGCGCCAGATCAGCCAGATCAGCGCTGCGAGGAACGCCCAGACATAAAATCCGTCGCGCACGAACACGACCTTGTCGTGGCTGGTGCGCGCATCGGTGCCGTAGTTCACCGGGGCATGAACCGTAAAGATCGCCATGATCGTTCTCCAGAGCCGCGCCGCAGACTTTATAGATCGTGCCGCCGCACGGGGTGCGAAAGGGGCTGCAACGCATGAACAGCATGCATCGGCGTGCGATCAGCCGCCGAGCGTGCCTTTGGTGGACGGAATCTCGTTCGCGGCCTTCGGGTCGATGGCGACAGCAATTCGCAGCGCCCGCGCCAGTCCTTTGAAGCAGGACTCCGAGATATGATGCGAGTTGTCGCCGTACAGCGTTTCGACGTGCAGCGTAATGCCAGCGTTCATCGCGAACGCGTTGAACCATTCGCGCACCAGTTCGGTGTCGAACGCACCGATCTTGTCGCGCGGAAATTCGGACTTGAACACCAGCACGGGACGGCCCGAAATATCGATCACGACGCGCGACAGCGTCCCGTCCATCGGCATATGGATCGATGCATAACGGGTGATGCCCTTCATGTCGCCGAGTGCCTGCTTCACAGCCTGACCCAGCGCGATGCCGACATCCTCCGTGGTGTGGTGATGATCGACGTGCAAATCGCCGTCGGCCTTCACTTCGATGTCGATGCGCGAATGCCGCGCCAGAAGATCGAGCATATGGTCGAAGAAGCCGATGCCGGTCGCGACTTTTGACACGCCGGTGCCGTCGAGATTGACGGTGACCGCAATGTCGGTTTCCTTGGTCTTGCGCTTGATCGTGGCCGTGCGCATGAAAACTGCTCTCCGAGGGCCTGAATAGAGGCTCTTTGACGGGCCATGACATACCAGCCCGACGCCACCTTCGCTACTGCGGGAAACGCCGATTTTCAGCGATGTTGAGCTATGGTGACCAAAATCCGGCGCAACGGGCCCCGAATTGCAACGGCATTGCGGAGCCCATAGATAAGGACGCAACAAGGGGTTTTCATGCAAGCATCACAGCCGGAAGTCTGGCACGGCACCACGATTTTGACTGTTCGCAAGGGTGGCAAGGTGGTGATCGGCGGCGACGGCCAGGTCTCCATCGGCCAGACCGTGATCAAATCCAACGCAAAGAAAGTCCGAAAACTCGGCAAGGGCGACGTGATCGGTGGTTTCGCGGGCGCGACTGCTGATGCGTTTACGCTATTTGAGCGGCTGGAAAGCAAACTCGAGCAATATCCGGGACAACTCACGCGCGCTGCCGTTGAGCTTGCAAAGGACTGGCGCACGGATCGTTATCTGCGCCGTCTCGAAGCCATGATGATCGTCGCGGATAAGGATGTGTCGCTGGTACTCACCGGAACCGGCGATGTGCTGGAGCCTGAGCATGGCGTGATGGCAATCGGCTCCGGCGGCAATTATGCCCTTGCTGCCGCACGCGCGCTGGTGGACTCAGACAAGGATGCGGAGACCATCGTGCGACGCTCGCTCGACATTGCGGCCGACATTTGCGTCTACACCAACCGCAACGTCACCATCGAGACATTGACCGCATGAACACCGCCAACACGAGCGCATCTTCGCGCAGTCTTCCGCTGCGATGGGGACTCGTCATCGCCGCCACGCTCCTGATCACACAGGCGAGTCTACTCTACGCGATGGGCCGCCATCCAATATGCACGTGCGGATATGTGAAGCTCTGGCATGGTGTGGTGAACAGCTCGGAAAATTCCCAGCACATCACCGACTGGTACACCTTCTCGCACATCATTCACGGTTTCATCTTTTACGGGCTGACCAGACTTCTGTTTCCCCGCGCGTCGTGGATTGCGCGGCTGCTGCCCGCAATGGTGATTGAAGGCTGTTGGGAGCTGCTGGAAAATTCCAGCTTCATCATCGACCGCTACCGCGCCGGAACGATCTCGCTGGATTACTACGGCGACAGCATCGTCAACTCGTTGTCTGACACACTGTCGATGGTGACAGGTTTTCTGATTGCGAAAACATTGCCGGTGTGGGCAACGATTGCGATTGCGGTGATTTTCGAAATCGCGGTCGGGGGCCACATCCGCGACAACCTGACGCTGAACATCATTATGCTGATCCATCCATTCGATGCGATACGGCAATGGCAGGCTGGCCCGCCGATCTGGTGATCGCTTGCGTTCACACCGTTCCCACATAGCTAAGGCATCATGACCGACTTCTCTCCCCGCGAAATCGTCTCTGAACTCGATCGCTTCATCGTTGGCCAGACCGACGCCAAGCGCGCCGTGTCCATCGCGCTCCGAAATCGCTGGCGCAGGCTTCAACTCACCGGCTTCCTACGCGAAGAAGTGCTGCCAAAAAACATTCTGATGATAGGGCCCACAGGTGTGGGCAAAACCGAAATCGCGCGGCGGCTTGCAAAACTCGCAGGTGCGCCCTTCATCAAGGTCGAAGCCACGAAATTCACCGAAGTCGGCTATGTGGGCCGCGATGTCGAACAGATCATTCGAGATCTGGTTGAAGTCGCGATTTTGCAGGCCCGCGAGCGCAAGCGAAAGGACGTTGCGGCCAAGGCGCAACTTGCCGCCGAGGAACGCGTGCTCGATGCGCTGGTCGGTCCCGGATCGAGCCCCGCCACGCGCGAATCCTTCCGCAAGAAATTGCGCGCGGGTGAATTGAATGACAAAGAGATCGAAATCGAGACGCAGTCGTCAGGTGGCGGCTCGCCGATGTTCGAGATCCCCGGCATGCCAGGCGCGCAGATGGGCGCGATTTCCATTGGCGATATTTTCGGCAAGATGGGCGGTCAGAAAAAAACACGCCGCCTTAGCGTCGTCGATTCGCATGAGATTCTGGTCAACGAGGAAAGCGACAAGCTGCTCGACACCGACCAACTCACGCTCGAATCGATTCATGCCGTCGAGAACAACGGCATCGTCTTTCTGGACGAAATCGACAAGATCTGCGTGCGCGATGGCGCGCGGACCGGCGACGTATCGCGCGAAGGCGTGCAGCGCGATCTCCTGCCGCTGATCGAAGGCACCACGGTGTCGACCAAGCACGGCGCGGTGAAGACCGATCATATTCTTTTCATTGCATCCGGCGCGTTTCATATCGCCAAGCCATCGGACCTGTTGCCGGAATTGCAGGGGCGCCTTCCGATTCGTGTCGAACTGCAGGCACTGACGCGCGACGACATGCGAAGAATTTTGACCGAACCAGAGGCTTCTTTGTTGAAGCAATATGTGGCGCTGATGCAGACCGAGGGCGTGACGCTCGACATCACGCCGGACGCTATCGATGCTTTGGCGGATGTGGCGGTCGCGGTGAATTCGTCCATCGAGAATATCGGCGCAAGACGTCTGCAGACCGTGATGGAGCGCGTGCTCGATGAAATTTCCTTCGTGGCACCCGATCGCAACGGCGAGACGATCCGGATCGACGCCGACTATGTGAAGAAGCACGTCGGCGATCTGGCGAAAAATGCCGATTTGAGCCGGTTTATTCTTTAATTGTAGAGAGCATGATGTTTTCCGAAAACCGCTTCACACTTTTCGGCATCATGCTCTAACTACCGCGCGCGCCGCACACGCACATACAACGCGCCTTCGCCACCGTGGCCGATATGCGCGGTCTCGAATCCCACAACGACGCTGCGAAATTCCGGCAAGCCCAGCCATTCGGGCACCATACGCTTGAGTAGTCCGCGCTCCGCGCCCGGCTCTGCAGTGCGGCCTTTGCCGGTGATGACGAGCACGAATGTGCAGCCTTCGTCGCTCGCCTCATGCAAAAAATTCAACAGTGCGCGGTGCGCGCGAGCCTGTGTCATGCCGTGCAGATCGAGCCGCGCGTCGATCTCCTTCCGCCCGCGCGAAAGCTGCGACCGCTCACGACGCCCCAATGGAGCAAGCGGCGGTGGCGCAGCCGGTTTGAGGGTCGCGGGCTTCGGCGGCACAAACAGTTTTGCGGATTTTTTCGATTGCGTGGAAAGCGGCGACAGATGCGCGACCGTTGGCGCAGCGGTCTCGTCAGCAACCCGCTTTTTCTTCCGCAGAGGCTTGGCTTCTTTGGCAACACTTTGCCATAGCTCCAACTCCTCGCCGCTGAGGGCGCGCTTGCGGCGTGGTGGATCGAGATTCTTCGGCTTCTTCATCGGCGGGCGTGGCTTCGGCGGGAAGTGCGCGCCCGGCGCGGTTCGTTTTTTATCTCGACCTTCGCGGGCGCTTCTTTCGGCCGCGCTTCCGGCAGTGGAATGACTGGTGCGACAGCAGCCTGCGGCGCAGGCGCGTCCTTCACGCTTTCTTTCGCCGTCTCCGTCACAATCTCCTTGCCGGACTCTTTCGGCTGGTCCTTCGCCACATCGGTCCGCGGAAACAATTTTGCGATTACTTCCGACGGCCTGTCTGCTGGCAGCGGCATCGTTTTTCCGCGCGCCACAGGATCGAGACTTCTGGGAAGCAGCATCGCAAACTGCGCCGGATTCTTCAGGCGACCGGCGACCTTGCCGGCTTCCACGCCCGCCCCGAAATAGATATCGGCGCGTGCCGGACCGACAATGGCCGAGCCGGTATCCTGCGCCACCATGAGACGGCGAAACGGCGTGCTGGATTTTTCTGACTCGATGGGCAAATTTCCGGAAATGAAAAATGGCGTGCCATAAACGTGCAGCGATTTATCGACCGCAATCGAGCGGCCCGCCGTCAGCGGTATGCCCTGCGCACCGACCGCCTCGTCCTTGTCGGTCAACTGCACCTCGCGAAAAAAAACGTAGGAACGATTCTGCCGCCGCAATTCTTTGGCAGCGTCGGGATCCTGCTCCATATATTCACGGATCTTCTGCATCGACATCTGGTCTTTTGGAATAATGCCGCGGTCAATGAGCACGCGACCGACCGGAGTGTAGCCGTAGCCGTTATGCGCTTCGTAGTTCAGCCGCACCACCGACCCGTCCTCGACGCGAACGCGCGCCGAACCTTGAATCTGGATGAACAGCAAATCGGTCTGACTTTTCAGCCACACAACTTCAAGGCCGCGGCCGGCGATTGCGCCATCTTCGATTTCGGCGCGGTCGTAATACGGCACCAGTTTGCGGCGGCCGATCTTGCGAAACACATCGCCCTTGTTGGGTAGACTGGTACTGGCCTGCGAAAAGCCGCGCACGAAAAGATTCGACGGGCGGCGATACACCGGCACCTGAAAGAGATCGCTCCTTGTGCGTGAACCTTCGACCACCGGCTCGTAATAGCCGGTGACAAATCCAGCATCCTCACCGATGCGCGAGATTTGCAGGGGCACGAAATGTTTTTCGAAAAATTCGCGAGCCTTCGCCGTGTCGGCGATATCTTCGCCGCGCGCGATCCTGCATGGATCGCGCAACGATGTGCCAAGAGCTTTCGTCTCGATAGGTGGTTTGATTTGCGCGGCAATCGGTTTGCAGCTGTCGCGAAACGTCTTGAAAGCCGGCAGCGGATCGTCATCGGACCATCCGGCGACATCGCTCCAGCTCAGCGGCGCATATTGTCCACCGCTGATCTCAAGCGGCCAGACGACGTCGCGATAATTATTGACGTGAGGACGGGACGTCGGCGAGTGGTGCCGCGCGCGCTTGGCTTGTGCTTCGTCGTCCGACCAAGGCGGAAAAAAAATCAGTCCCACAACGCACAGAACCAACCATGCGCCGGATAAAATCAGAACCGATTTGTTAGTGGCCGCTCTCGGTGCCAACGAGCTTCCAGTTCGGATCGCGCGAGGAAATATCACGTGCGAATGTCCAGATATCGGTGACGTCGGCAAGCTTGTCGGGGCTTCCGTCGACAACGGTACCGTCCTTGTCGCGTGTGGCGGTGATCATCTGCGACACGAAGCGAATGGTGATCTGCGCGGTCTTGTCGCGGACCTCGGCATTCACGATCGTGGCCTTCTCGATTGACGCGAAGCGTGTCTCGACCTTCTCGCCGCGCTGCTCACGCTGTTTGATCGCCGCGTCAAAGCCATCGTAAACTTCCGACGACAACAGATCCTTAAGCGCGCGGCGTTCGCCGTTGGCGAATGCCAGCACGATCATCTCGTAGGCGCTCTTGGCTCCGCTCAGGAAATGCTGGGCGTCAAACGCAGGATCGTTGACCGCAATCTGATCCAGACCCAGCGCGAGTGCCGATCCTGAATCCGCAATTCCCTTCCAGCGATCCGGTGGAGTGGCGGGTTCAGCCGATGGCGCCAATGGAGTTTGGTCCGCAACGGTGCCCGGCATCGGCACGACGTTATCGGGGCCGCCGCGCAGAACATCGCGCGCTGCCTGATTTAAGGGAGGACGTTCGTCGCCTGTCCGCTGGCCCAGCACACTGCGCAGGCGCAGAAAGATAAAGACGGCCAAAGCCAGAAAAATGATGGTGTAAATGTCCACGATGCATTCACTTTCTGATCGGTGCCAAAATCCAGTCTATCAACGCGATCACCCGATGAGGCGTCCGATTTCAAGATTCGTTCTTATTATGTAGGCATGAAAGACGATCCAGCCAACATCACCAAACGCCGCGCTCGCGGAATTGGGTGCAAAGGTGAGCCAACACCACTCTTGTTACGGCCGATTTGGCTCAATTCTAGCCGATACCGACCACCCGGCCAACCTTTCAGCCCAAGTCCAGGTTGAAGCGGGATTAACGCTGGCCCGAGACCAGGCCCATTTGCGGCCTATCGTCCTTGTCGAATGCGGCAAGCCTATGATAGCCACTCGCCTCGATTGAGCTTGAGTGTGCGGTGTCTGCAGCAATATCAGCATCTTGAACGCAGATTTTGCGGGATTTTCGCTCTCGTCCAATCCTGATTTAAACGCTCTCGGAGAGACAACATGACCAACGGCAATGGCGCGCCTCTCGAGAACGCCGCTCCACCCCAGCTCAACGTGCTGGCGCAGTACATCAAGGATCTCTCATTCGAGAACCCCAATTCTCCGGCGTCGCTCGGTCCGCAGGAAAAGCAGCCGTCGATCAATATCCAGATCAACGTGACGGCGAACAATGTCGGCGAGAACGACTATGAAGTCGCACTTGCGATCGAAGGCAAAGGCGAAAACGGCGGCACGCTGCTGTTCGCATTCGAGCTGATCTATGCGGGCGTGTTCCGGGTGCAGAACGTGGCGCAGGAAAATCTGCACCCGCTCATCATGATCGAATGCCCGCGTCTTCTATTTCCGTTTGCGCGTGAGATCATCGCAACGTCGGTGCGCAATGGCGGCTTCCCGCCTCTGATGCTCGACCCGGTGGATTTCGTCGGACTTTATCGCCAAAACATGGCGCGCCAGGCCGAGCAGACAAAGCCAAGCTGATCGCAATCAGACGGCGCGATCACTCATTTCCGATTTTGAATTCGTTCCACAACGCCGCCTCGCCGAGCGTTGCGACAAACGCACTGTGCGTTGCCGCGTCGGCGGCGCTCAGCCGCGGCGCAAGTGGCGTCTCACGCTGCCGTCGGGGCTGATCCGATTGGCCGCCTGAAAACGACTGGCGTGTCTCCGCAAGAATCATCTGCGACTGTCGCGCGCCGATCAGGTCGATATACACCTCAGCAAGCAATTCGGCGTCGAGTAGCGCGCCGTGCTTGGTGCGGCGTGAATTGTCGATGGCGTAGCGTGAACACAGATCGTCCAGCCGGTTCGAGACCCCGGGATGCTTGCGGCGCGCCAGAGTTAATGTGTCGACGAGGCGATCGCGCGAAATAGCCGGACGCGAGACTTTGCCCAGTTCGGCGTTGATAAAGCCGATATCGAATGACGCATTGTGAATGACCAGCGGATCGTCGCGGATGAAGGCCAGAAATTCTTCTGCGACCGAGGCAAACAGCGGCTTGTCGGACAGAAATTCCGCCGAGAGTCCATGAACCGCAAACGCTTCCTGCGGCATATCGCGTTCAGGATTGAGGTAAACGTGAAACGTTTGTCCGGTCGACATTCGGTTGACCATTTCGATGCAGCCGATTTCGACCAGACGATCGCCGCGCAGCGGATCGAGGCCGGTGGTTTCGGTATCGAGAACGATTTCACGCATGCGGTGTTTTCGGAACTGTGCGAATCAGGTTCGGCGTTTTGGCATCTTAACAACTTCGGCGAGGATGTCCTTGATGCGCTCACGCACCGGATCGTGGCCATCCCCGGTATCCACCAAAAAGTCCGCGCGCTTGCGTTTTTCGGAGTCAGGCATCTGCCGCGCCAGGATGGCATCCAGCTTGTCAGGCGTCATGTTGGCGCGCTCGAGAATCCGCGCGCGCTGAACGTCCGGCGACGTCGTCACCACCACCACGGCATCGACGCGATTTTCGCCGCCGGTCTCGAACAGCAACGGAATATCCAAAACCGCGACCGGCGCACCGGAGGCTTCGGCGTCGGCCAGGAATTTCTGCTGATGACTACGTAGCATCGGATGGACGATCTTCTCCAATCGCGTCATGGCTTCGGGATTGTTCACGACCATCGCGGACAATTTTTGCCGGTCCACTTTTCCATTCACAGTGCTTCCCGGAAACGCAGCTTCCATCGCGGGCACTGCCTCGCCCTCATAAATCTGATGCACGGTGGCGTCGGCGTCGTAGACCGGCACGCCCGCCTCGACGAACAGTTTCGCCGTGGTGGACTTACCCATCCCGATCGACCCGGTGAGACCCAGCAACAGCATGTCTAAACGCTCAAAAGATTCTGGCTGCGGAAGAACTCAAGGAGCGAAAGCAGCGGAAGCCCCATGATCGTAAAGTGATCGCCCTCGATACGCTGGAACAGATTGATCCCAACGCCCTCGATTTGATACGCCCCGACGCTGGTAATTACCACGGCGCCAGCTGCATCCAGATAAGACGCAACCTCGGCCGCAGAAAGTTTTCGCATCGTCATACGCGCGACGCCGACTTGCGAAAATAGCAATTGTCCCTCTCGCACAACGCTTACAGCACTGTGAAGCGTATGCGTCTGTCCGCCGAGCGCGGCTAATTGATCCGCCGCCGCCTCACGGTTTGCGGGCTTGCTGAACAACCGCTCACCGAGCGCCAGCGTTTGATCGGCACCGATGACGTAACGGTCCGGATTCGCTGCCGACACATGCGTGGCCTTCTCGCCGGCAAGCAGCATCGCGATGTCGGCGGGATTTATGAGGCCTGCTTTTTGCTGGATGACGCGCTCGTCGATATTCGCGGGGATTGCCTCGACGACGAGCCCCGCGTGAGCGAGCAGAGATTTTCGTGCAGCGCTTTGCGAGGCGAGGATCGGCGGATGTTGCCCGCGCCAGATGGTCATTGCATTCAGGCTTTCTGACGCTGGCGATCGGCGTAAAGTTTCATCACGGCGGCGGCAGTCTCCTCAATCGACCGCCGGCTGACATCAAGCAGTTCCCAATTGTATTTCGCACTCAGCTTGCGCGACATCGCGATTTCCTCGGCCACCGATTGCCGGTCGATGTAGGCGTCGTCGCCGCTTTTGGCACCGATCCCAAGCAGTCGATTTTGCCGCACTTGAATCAACCGTTCCGGCGTCGCCTGAAGACTGACCACCAATGGCTTTTTTAAAATCGTAAGCTCATGCGGAATCGGAATGCCAGGCACCAGCGGCACATTGGCGGTGCGCACGCCGCGATTGGCGAGATAAATCGACGTCGGCGTCTTCGATGTGCGCGACACGCCAACCAGCACGACGTCCGCCTCTTCCAGTCCTTCAACGTGCTGACCGTCGTCATGCATCATCGTATAGTTCAGCGCGTCGATGCGTTTGAAATATTCGGCATTCAGTGTGTGCTGCGCACCGACGCGCTGCGATGTCTCGGTGCCGAGATAGGCCTGAAACAGCTGCATCACCGGACCAATAATGGACAGGCTCGGAATATTGATTTCGCGGCACTTCGCTTCAAGCCGCGCCACCAAATCCTCCTCCAGCAGCGTGAACAGAACGATGCCCGGCGTCTCCTCGATTTCCGCGAGGACACGGTCGAGCTGCTTCTGGCTGCGTATCAGCGGATAGACATGCTCCACCGGAGACACGTTGGAATATTGAGCGGCGACGGCGCGCGCGACCGTGATCAGCGTTTCACCGGTTGAGTCAGAAATCATATGAAGATGAAAGTAGCTACCGCTGGTAGGCATGAGCC
>JAPLPA010000129.1 GCA_026400415.1 Afipia sp.
ATCAACGCGTGCGAAGCCGCTCTCGACATGATCGACAAGATCGAAGCACTGAATGACGAGCGCTATGAAGAAGCGCGTCTCGCCGGAAAACCACACATCCCAATGCATGTTGGCATCGGTCTCAACACCGGCACATGCGTCGTCGGCAATATGGGATCGGATTTGCGATTCGACTATTCGGTGCTCGGCGACAGCGTCAATCTCGCCTCACGGCTTGAAGGGCAGTCCAAATCCTACGGCGTGCCGATCATCGCTGGCTCCAAGACCGCACTAGCCGCCAAGGAGAAATTCGCTATCCTTGAACTGGACTTCATCACCGTAAAGGGAAAAAAGGAGCCGGAAGTCATTTACGCCATTGCGGGCCGCGAAGATGTCGCGCGCTCGGGCCAATTTCAAAGATTGCGGAATCTCAGCATTGAAATGCTCTCTTGCTATCGCAGCCGAGACTGGGACGGTGCGCTGTCGGCGATCTCAAAAGCACGCATCGCCGATGAAAAGAAATCCTTCACCGCGTTGTACGATCTTTACTCCGAACGAATCGAAGCATTTCGGTTGACGCCGCCGCCCGATGACTGGGACGGCGTGTTCGCATTGACGACCAAATAGATGGATGGGGCGAAAGGCCGCCATGGCGTGTCGTTTCAAATCTGGCAAGCCATTTTTTGTTGAAACATGAGCGCGCTGCGTTGGTAACGACACGTCGCCCATGCAATTCTCGCTTATCTATTGTTGAGCGAATTTGATGCCGAAAGCTTCGATAACCGTACGGATTTGGGGCGCCCGCGGAAGTATTCCATGCCCCGGACCGGATACAGTTCGCTATGGCGGAAACACGTCCTGCGTTGAAATCTCATGTGGCGGTCGTACTCTTGTTTTCGATGCAGGCTCGGGATTGCGCGTCCTCGGCAACCATATGGCTTCCAACAATAAAATCGCCGACATCGATCTTTTTCTGAGCCATTGCCATATCGACCATTTGATCGGCCTTCCGTTTTTTACCCCGGCGTTTGAAAAAGGCAGCCATTTGCGCCTCTGGGCCGGCAATGTGAAGCCCGTCGGCGGATTGAAAGAGGCCGTCCGCAAGATGATGAGCTATCCGCTGTTTCCGATCGAGATCGAAATGGCGCAGGGCAAAATCGAGTTCACCGATTTCGAGCCGGGGGAAATTCTTGCACCTCAATCAGGGATTGTGGTTCGAACTGCCGCGCTCAACCATCCGGGCGGAGCCACGGGCTATCGTGTCGAACATGCTGGACAATCAATCGCTTACATTACCGATACAGAAATCAGCGATGCAGCATTCGAGCCCACGATGCTTGCGCTGGCGAAAGATGCGGCGCTTCTCATTATAGATTCGACATACACCGACGAGGAACTGAAGCATCACGTCGGCTGGGGCCATTCTAGCTGGCAGCAGACTGTAAAATTCGCCGACGCGGCCCGCGTGCAGAAGCTTTGCCTTTTTCACCACGACCCGGAACATGACGATACAATGTTGGATCTTATCGCCACCAATTCAGATAAAGCGCGGCCAGGCACGATCGTCGCGCGTGAGGGGATGACGATTGTTGTGTGACGGCGTCGCAGATGAATGCCGTAGTCGACAACCCGCTAGCGGCCAGCAGCAGCCGCATTTTCAGCAGCGCGACGACGAGCCTCTTCGTCGATAGCTTTTGCAAGTTCCGGATGACGCGCCATCAGCGCACGAAAGTCGCTGAGGTCGAGAACCAGTAAGGTTGTCGATCTGGTCGTTACGACATTGGCAGTCCTGACATTATTGCCAAGCAATGCAAGTTCGCCGAAAAAAGCGCCCACGCCAAGCGGGACGCGCTTACCCGGCAACTCCACCTCAACTTCACCTTCGGCTATGAAGTACATGCAGTCTCCAGCTTGCCCGCGGCGGATGACCGTGGAGCGCCCGCGCATGTCGATACGCCGTAACATGTTGGTGACGTCAGCAAGCGTGGCCGGACCGAGTGCCGCGAAAAACGGCACTTTGCCGAGCGATTCCCATGTCTGAATAAAATTGTGCCG
>JAPLPA010000160.1 GCA_026400415.1 Afipia sp.
TCCGTCGATCATGGGAACAGGTCCGATTCCCGCCGCTCGCGCTGCTTTGAAAAAAGCCGGCTGGAAACCGAGTGACCTCGATCTGATCGAGGCCAACGAGGCGTTTGCAGCTCAAGCATCAGCAGTGAACAAGGAGCTTGGCTGGGATACGTCCAAGGTCAACGTTAATGGTGGCGCGATTGCCATCGGCCATCCGATCGGTGCATCCGGCGCGCGTGTGCTGGTGACGCTGCTTCATGAAATGCAGAAACGCGATGCCAAGAAGGGTCTCGCGACACTTTGCATCGGCGGCGGCATGGGCATCGCGATGTGCGTCGAGCGTTCCTGATATTTTCAGCGCTCTGCACAATACAAAATTGGAATGCCCGGCTTCGTGTCGGGCATTTTTTCTTGCGGTCTTTGCATTTGACCTGAATACTTATTTTCCAAGAAACGTCAGTGAATGAGTGAGGGTCGAGATGACAAGAGTTGCATTGGTCACCGGAGGAACGCGCGGCATCGGTGCCGCAATTAGCAAAGCGTTGAAAGCTGCGGGCTATAAGGTCGGAGCGAGCTATGCCGGCAACGATGACGCCGCCGCAAAGTTCAAGGCCGAGACAGGAATCCCGGTCTACAAATGGGATGTCGCGGCGTTCGACGCTTGCGCGGAAGGCGTAAAGAAAGTCGAAGCCGAACTCGGCCCGATCGACGTGTTGGTCAACAATGCGGGCATCACGCGCGACGTGCCGTTTCATAAAATGTCGCTCGATCAGTGGAATGCGGTCATTAACACCAATCTCGGTTCGCTGTTCAACATGTCGCGGCAGGTGATTGAAGGCATGCGTGGACGTAAATTTGGACGCATCATCAGCATCTCGTCGATCAACGGACAGAAGGGTCAGTTCGGACAGGTGAATTATTCGGCGGCGAAAGCCGGTGACATTGGCTTCACCAAGGCGTTGGCGATGGAAAACGCAAAAGGTGGTGTCACTGTCAACGCAATCTGCCCCGGTTACATCAATACCGAGATGGTCCAGGCGGTGCCAAAGGACGTGCTCGAGAAGAATATCATCCCGCAAATTCCGACCAACCGTCTCGGCGAGCCCGAAGAAATCGCCCGTGCAGTTGTGTTTCTTGCGTCAGATGACTCGGGCTTTATCACCGGATCGACAATGACGATCAATGGCGGTCAGTATCTGCATTGATTGGCGAACCGATCCTTGCGTATTGACCGTCGCTAGTTTGCGATGACGAAGTCGACTGCTACGCTTGTCGGGCTCACAGCGATTTTGATGTGGTCGCTCCTGGCAGTGCTGACGGTCGCAACGGGTCGCATCCCGGCGTTTCAATTGCTTGCAATGACGTTTGCAATCGGTGCCGGCATCGGTCCATTGACGTGGATATGGCGTCCCGGTGCATGGCGCGCCATGAGGCAGCCAATCGTTGTTTGGCTCATGGGTGTCGGCGGATTGTTCGGCTATCACGCGCTGTATTTTCTGGCGTTGCGGTTCGCGCCGCCAGCAGAAGCTGGTCTGCTGAACTATTTATGGCCGTTACTGATCGTTTTGCTATCTTCACTACTGCCTGGTGAGCGGCTCGCACGCCATCATATTGTCGGTGCGATGCTTGGCTTTGCAGGTACCGTCATCTTGCTGGTTGGCAACGATGCATCTCAGTTCAAAGAATCCTACCTGCCGGGATTCGCCGCGGCCTTTGTCGCAGCGTTCGTCTGGGCCTGTTATTCGGTTCTGTCTCGAAAATTTGCGGAAGTGCCGACGGATGCCGTCGCAGGATATTGCATCGCGACTGCGGCGCTTGCCGCGATAGCACATGTTACTTTTGAGACGACGGTATGGCCCGCAACTGTCTCGCAATGGCTTGCCATCGCGGCGTTGGGAATTGGTCCGGTCGGCATCGCGTTTTTCGTCTGGGACATCGGCATGAAGCAAGGCGACATTCGCGTGCTCGGCGCGGCATCCTACGCAGCGCCATTGCTTTCGACCGGCCTTCTCATCGCGGCGGGGTTTGCGAAGCCGACCACCACGCTTGCTATTGCTGCGGCGCTGATCGCAGGTGGCGGGTTAATCGCATCAAGGGATATGATCTATCGCGTGGGGCGTGATTAGAGCTCTGGCTCCCAGTCGGGCGGGGCCAACTCGAATTTTGCAAACTCAAACCCGGGTGCGACGGTGCATCCCACAAGTGTCCAGTCTCCGGTACTTTCGGCTGCTTGCCATGCCTGCGCCGGAACCGCGATCTGCGGAAAATCGTCTGCACTCAAATCCGCGCCAAGACGAACCTTGCGTTTGCCACTCTTGTCAGCGATGTGAAGCGTAAGGGGGCTGCCCGCGTAGTAATGCCAGATCTCAGCCGCATCGATGCGATGCCAGTGTGATCGTTCGCCGCGCGCCAGCAGGAAATAAATCGCAGTCGACGCTGCGCGTTTGCCGTCCACATTGTTGCTGTCCCGAAATGTCTCGCGGTAATGACCGCCTTCCGGGTGCGGCTTCAAATCGAGCCGCGCGATAATCTCCGCTGCGGTCGGACCGGTGCTCACGACTTATTCTTGCGCTCGCGCAGTTCGCCGAACACGTCGGCGGGACTCTTGCCCGCAAGACCGACAGCGGCGGCAACCGACGGCACATCCGCACGCAGAAACACATTGGCTTCTTTTTCGTCGCGAACGAGAGTGGGAACGGTCGGCTGATTTGCGGCGCGCAGTTTGGCGACCTCTTCGGCGCGCGCTTTCAATGCCGGATTGCTGGGTTCAATGCCGAGCGCGAATTTCACATTGGATGCAGTATATTCGTGGCCGCAATAGACGCGCATGTCGTTCGGCAATGCGCGCAGCTTCAGCAGCGAATCCCACATCATCGGATAGGTGCCCTCGAACACACGTCCGCAGCCTATTGAAAATAGAGTGTCGGCGCAGAACAGTGCGCGCTCATCGTCGAAGACATAGCTAATGTGATCTAGCGTGTGGCCGGGTGTCTCCAGAACACGCGCTGCAAGATTGCCGACCTTCACGGTCGATCCTTCCTTCACGCGCTCGTCGACGAGCGGAATTGCGGCACCCTTGTCGTGCGGCGCGACGACACGGCACTGATACTTGCTCTTTAGTTCAGCAATTCCGCCCACGTGATCGGCGTGATGATGCGTCACCAGAATATCGGTCAGAGTCCAGCCTTCGCGTTGAAGGGCTTCGATGATTGGAGCAGCCTCCGGCGCGTCGATCGACGCGGTGGCCTTGGTGGCCGGATCGTGAATGAGATAGCCGAAATTATCGGACAGTCAGGGGAACAGTCTTATCTCGGCGGCCATGACGTCTCCAGATATCGAGGATGTGTATAACCTATCACGGCCTCATCGGTGTACGAAACATACGTTAACGCATATCTATCGATGTAACGCCGTGAATTGGAATATCGCAATCGCGCGCGTCTGCATGTTAGGATCGGGATCATGACAATCGATGTGATCGATCTCCGTAATTTTTACTCACAGCGCCTCGGCGTGGTAGCGCGGCGGTTGATCAACCGTGCCATTCATCGGCACTGGCCGCATGCCGACGGCATGCGTGTGCTGGGCTTCGGTTATCCGACGCCCTATCTGGGATTGTTTCGCGAAGATGCCGAACGCTGCATTGCCTTCATGCCGGCTGCGCAAGGCGTTTTGAAATGGCCGACTGCGCGTCCAACTTTAGCGGCGCTGGTCGATCAGTATTTGCTGCCGTTGCCTGATGCTTCGGTTGATCGAATCCTGCTCGTGCACGCGCTCGAAATTTCCGACGATCCCGAAGCATTGTTGCGTGAAGTCTGGCGTGTTCTCGCGCCATCGGGGCGTATGATGGCTGTCATTCCAAACCGCCGGGGCGTGTGGACGCGAACCGACACCACGCCGTTCGGTCATGGCCGTCCCTATTCGCGGTCTCAAATCACCCAGTTGCTGCGTCAAACGTGGTTTACGCCGTCCGCTTGGGGTGAGGCGTTGTTCATGCCTCCGATCCAAGGTGGGTGGATTTTGCGTTCCGCAATGGCCTGGGAGCGGATCAGTGCCGCGGTGTCTTCGCCTTTTGCTGGTGTGCACATCGTCGAAGCCACGAAACAGGTTTATCGTGCGATACCCGCTCATCGTGAGCGCACGCGGCTGATTCCTGCGATGGAGCCTGTGCTCGTGCCGACGACGTCGCAATACGACGACAACTCTGGCTCGCGCTAGAAATTTGCCGCGCTGTCGTGGGGATGCTTCGGTGGCTTATTCGTTGCCCGGTCCGAAATCGTCTCCCGGCGTGGGAGCGACTTGCCCCTCAGGGCGGGGGCCTGGCGGCCTGCGGCGGCGGCGGTTGTTGAAACGATCGCCGTTCTGACCTTCGTTGTTTTCAAAGCCATTTCCGTTCGGCTGTGGCTGTGCGCCACCTGTGATGAATGACGGCAGTCGATCGACATCGTCACCCGCTTGCACCGAAGGCTGTGGTTGGGGGCGATGATCGCGTTGGTCGCGGTTCTGATCGCGCGGTTGCTGATGCTCGCGCTGCTGATAAGGCTGCGGTTCGCGTGGCTGGAATTGTGGCTGTTGCTGCGGAGGCTGTGGCGCAAATCCTGGCTCTTGTCCGAAGTTGGAGAAGCTTTCGCCCTCGTCGCCTTCGTCGGTCTGCGTCGTGCTGTTCTCGCCTTCTGGCCGCGGCGTCTGCTGTGGCTGACTCTGGCGGAATTGTTCCTGCGCCGCCGCGATCAGGCGAAAATAGTGTTCGGCGTGCTGGTAGTAATTCTCCGCCGCTACCGGATCGCCCGAGGTGCGTGCGTCTCGCGCGAGCTGGACATACTTCTCTGCGACATGCGAGGCGGTTCCTCGAATTTTGATATCCGGTCCATTGGATTCGAAAACTCGGGTCATCGGGTTCTGGCCGCGCCGGTTGTTATTATTGTTGTTATTATTATTGTTGTTATTGTTGCGGCTACGCATACGCTTGTTGTTGTTAGGACCGTTTCTCATTTCTGCCTTCTATCAATTCAGGTCGCGGTGATCGATTTGGTGGAAGCACGGCGCATCGCAACCGCGCGTAATGAAGCGCATTTCAGTTTCAATTCAGGTTTGCCATAAGTCGCGTTCAACAAAGACGCGTTCTCCAAATGCCCGAAGGCAATAGCCGTCAGGGCCGGATCGAATCAGCTTGCCGAAACAAGCATGAAGTTCTGCAGTTGAGTGTTCGAGTGCAATAGAAGCTTTCGTTCGCATCGCGGTCTCAAGCAGCGCAGCATGTAAGCCTTCGCGCTCGAATAACCTGCCTTGTCGGAACCTTTCATCCGGCGGGGATCTCTTTCGAGACCGCTGACTTAAATCCCGTATTCCTTAACGGGAGCCATGACCCTGAACCGATGTTGAAGCCGGAACGTAGTCGCTCCGGAGCAATATTCCAAGCGGTTTTTTGGGGCCGTTAAGCCCTTTATTAAAGGGGTTTTGCGCGTGTAACGACACGGTGAATGCCCCCGAGATCGGCTCTCGGAGGGGCCTGAACGGTCAATCCCGAAGCATCCATGATTTTGCCTACGGCGGCCGCCTGATCGTGCCCGACTTCGACGACGATGGCACCACCAGATAACAGCAGCTGTGCGGCCTGCGGTGCGAGGATGCGATAGGCATCCATACCATCTTCGCCGCCATCCAGCGCCAGACGTGGATCGTGATCGCGGACATCGGCCTCAAGTGTGTCGATTTGATCGGAGGGAATGTATGGCGGGTTCGACACGATGAGATCGAATGGGCCTGATAGTGCCGCCATGTAATCGGATTGAACGAATGAAGCTCTTTCAGCGAGACCGAGATTCTCAGCGTTGATGCACGCGATTGAAAGAGCGCTGGCGCTGATGTCAGCACCAATGCCGCGTGCCATCCGACATTCCGATAAAAGCGCGAGCAGGATTGCGCCAGAACCGGTGCCAATGTCAGCGATGCGTATGTCGCTCGCCAATTTCTTTTGGTCTTGAAGAAACGTCAGCGCCGCGCTGACAACCGTCTCCGTATCGGGACGCGGAACGAGCGTTGCCGGAGACAATCTAAAATCCAGTCCCCAGAATTCCTTCACTCCAAGGATGCGTGCGACAGGCTCCCGCGCGATTCTTCGCAAGACATGTCTTTCGATCGCGTCGGCTTCGTCACGCGTGACGATGCGTGATGTCTGAACTGAAAGCGCTGTGTGGTCGAGATTCAGCACGGCGCCGATCAACAGCCTTGCATCCAATTCAGGTGAGTCTAGTGCCGCCGTCCTAAATCTTGCTGCGACGTCACGACGCGCCGCATTGACGCTGAGGCCTTCAAGAGGACTCACGTAACGCCGCCTTGCTCGGCAAGTTGCGCGGCCTGATGTTCGGTCGTCAACGCATCGACGAGTTCGCCGAGCGCTTCTCCCGCAATCACCTGCGGGAGTTTGTAAAGAGTGAGGTTGATGCGGTGATCGGTGACGCGGCCCTGCGGGAAATTGTAGGTCCGGATGCGCTCGGAGCGGTCGCCTGAGCCAACCTGACCCTTTCGATCAGCCGAACGCGTCGCGTCGATGCGTTGGCGTTCGGCGTCGTAAATGCGCGAACGCAGAATGTTCATCGCGCTCGCGCGGTTCTTGTGCTGCGAGCGGCTGTCTTGCATCATCACGACGGTGCCGGTCGGAATATGCGTAATGCGGATTGCGGATTCGGTCTTATTGACGTGCTGCCCGCCCGCGCCCTGCGCACGCATGGTTTCGATCCGCAGGTCGTCATTCTTGATGACGACATCGACTTCCTCAGCTTCCGGAAGCACCGCGACGGTTGCGGCGGATGTGTGAATGCGGCCTTGCGTCTCTGTGTCGGGCACGCGTTGCACGCGGTGCACGCCGGATTCGAATTTCAGCTTCGCGAATGCACCGCGGCCCCGCACCTCCGCGATGATTTCCTTGTAGCCTCCCATCGTGCCTTCGCTGGCCGAGATCAGCTCGACCTTCCAGCCCTGTAGCGACGCAAAGCGCTCGTACATCCGAAACAAATCACCTGCGAACAGCGATGCCTCATCGCCGCCAGTTCCGGCGCGGATTTCGAGCACGACGTTGCGCTCATCCATCGCATCCTTCGGTATGAGCGCGACGCGGATGTTCTGGGCAAGTTCGTCGCGGCGCTCTTCGAGGTGAGGACGCTCGGCTTCGGCCATCGCGCGCATGTCGCTTTCGATTTTCGGATCGGTGATCAATGCGTCGAGATCGGCGATTTCGGTTGCGACCGCGCGGTAAGCTTTCACGGCATCAACGACAGGCGTGAGATCACTGAGTTCGCGCGTGATGCGAACGTAAGTTTCGGAGTTCACCTGACCCAAAAGTTCAGCTTCGAGCGATGCGTGGCGGGCCAGCAATGTGTCGAGTTTAGCTTCGGGTAACATCGGGAGTTCTCGGATGACGGTTGGACTGTCTGGTTGACGGCTTTGTGCGATACCTATGACAGGCCCGCTAAAGCGAAAGTCCTTCGGCCTCGGCAAATTCCATCAGCTTGGCCCGCACAGATACGCTTCCCGCCGGAGCATCGAGTAACGGCATGATCATCGCGGCGGCTTTCTTCGCGTCGAGGTCGAGAATCAGCACTTTCACTGGCCCATGGGCTGTGGCCGAAAGCGACAGTGAACGATATCCCAATGCAATCAGCGCAAGCGCACCAAGGGGTTGGGACGCCATTTCTCCGCATAGTGAAACGCTTTTCTTGGCGACGTTTGCCTTGACGGCAATGTCGCGCAACGCGCGCAAAATCGGAGCAGACAGCGTATCGAAACGATCGGTGACTCGAGAATTGCCGCGATCAACTGCGAATAGAAACTGAAACAGGTCGTTTGAGCCGACCGAAATGAAATCGACTCGTTTGAGCAGCTCGTCCATCTGATACAGCAACGCAGGAACTTCGACCATTGTGCCGACATCGATACGCTCAGGAAGGGTATGACCGTGCTGGCGCAGATATGTCAGCTCTCGTTCGATGATGAGCTTGGCCTGATCGAATTCGTCGACCTGCGAGATCATCGGAAACATCACGCGCAGATAACGTCCGGAAGCAGCGCGCAACAGCGCGCGCACCTGTCCACGCAAAAGTCCCGGCCTGTCGAGGCCAAGACGAATCGCGCGCCAGCCAAGTGCGGGGTTCTCTTCGACAATAGTGTCCATATACGGCAGCGCCTTGTCACCTCCGATGTCGAGAGTGCGGAACGTCACCGGCTTATCGCCTGCTGCATCAAGCACAGTGCGATAGAGCGCCAATTGTTCGCTGGTGCGAGGCAGGCTCTGCCCGACCATGAATTGCAATTCGGTGCGAAACAATCCAATGCCTGACGAACCGGTGTCTTCAATATGCGGAAGGTCGATTACGAGACCAGCGTTGATCATAAGATCGATGGCCTGACCGTCCTTGGTGACACAGGGCTTGTCGCGAAGTTCGCGGTATTGTTCCTGACGTCGTGCACGGAAGCGCACCCGCTCGCCGTAAGCCGATTGTATTTCATTTGACGGGCGAAGGTAGATCGAGCCGGACGTGCCA
>JAPLPA010000151.1 GCA_026400415.1 Afipia sp.
AGACCGCGGCGCGCAGCGGCTCTCAGGACCGGAGTGACGGCCTTCAAAAGTCGATGATACGCTGCGGTGTCCCCCGCATTTGCCGACCGCATAAGGTCGGTCCACTCGTTTTCCCGTTCGCGCACGCGCGCTCCCACTAAGGCAATTCGTTCCTGTTCCTAAAGTGTTACGGGCCAAAGTTGCAATCACGCAATCGTGAACAAAGGCGATTTCGAGGCAACATCACCGTAAGAATCCCTTTTTCCGCCGTTCTGCGGTCACGACCACCAGATGGTGTGCCGACGGGGGCAAGGCGACGGGAGATTGCCATGCAGATCAGGGACAAAAAGCTCGCGGCGATTGCCGGAGCTGGCTTCGGACTATGGTTATGCCTTGCGCCATCGGCGCAGGCGGAATCAAGCAGCGGTGCAGCAAAGAGATCTGCTGACGCGCCAATCGTACTGTCGAAATTCAACAAGCAAAACCATGCATCGGTGAAAACAAAATCACACTCAGCGCGAGCCAAGCACGGCGCGAAGCTGGCAGACGCAGCAACACGCGGCAAGTCTGCGAAATCCGACGATGCCCTCAAGAAGCTCGCTGCACTTCCGTCCGTCGCAAATGCGCGGGCAGAACTGACGACGGGAAATCTTCAAACACGCGCCGATGATGAGGCCAGCAACCTCGCAGCCACCGATGACAACGAGATCGTCACGATGAATGGCGTCCAGATTGCCTCCGCCGACCAGCTCAACGACATGGACCGGGCGATCGCGGACGACAAACCTGAGGTGAAAACAGATGACATCGCCATTGCGTCACCCGCACCCGCTCCTTCCGCCGGTCGGATCATCAAAGCCGTGCCGTCCGGCGAACGGCATTCGCTCACAAATGATCAGGGCAATCCGTGGAGCAACTCATCGCTGATCGGAAAAATCTTCGTCGCGTTCGGCAGTCTGTTGACGCTCGCCTCGGCGGCTCGCCTGATTATCGCCTGACAGCAAACGGACACTACGGACGACAACCCCGCCCATTTGGCGGGGTTTTTTGCGCCATCTTGCGGACCAACGCTTCAGGAGGCACATTGCCGCTCACGGCGGGTCGAGGGCGTTATTGCCCGCGCCGATCAGGGGCAGAGCATGGCGGCATTCGAACATATCATCGTCGAGAGCAAGGGCGCGGTCGGCGTCGTGCAGATTAACCGTCCGAAAATTCTCAATGCGCTGTCATATGGCGTGTTTGGAGAAATCGCTGCTGCCGTCTCCAGTCTCGAAGCCGACCCGGCTATCGGTTGTATCGTCATCACCGGAAATGAAAAAGCTTTTGCCGCCGGCGCGGACATCAAGGAGATGCAGCCGAAAGAATTCATGGACATGTATAGCCAGGATTTCCTCGATATCGGCGGCGACCGCGTTGCGACCTGCAAGAAGCCGACGATCGCAGCCGTTAGTGGCTACGCGCTCGGCGGCGGCTGCGAACTTGCGATGATGTGCGACATCATCATTGCCTCAGACACCGCAAAATTCGGCCAACCTGAAATCACGCTCGGCACCATTCCGGGGCTAGGTGGCACGCAGCGCTTGACGCGCGCGGTGGGCAAATCCAAGGCGATGGATCTTTGTCTCACCGGTCGTATGATGGACGCAGCGGAAGCCGAACGCTCAGGCCTCGTCAGCCGTATTTTTCCTGCCGATAAATTGATGGCTGAAGTGATGGCAATTGCGGAGAAGATCGCTGCGATGTCACAGCCGGTTGCGGCGATGGCGAAGAACGCCGTCAACCGCGTGTTCGAGACAACGCTCGCGCAGGGCATGGACCTCGAAGGCGACCTTTTTCATTCCACGTTCGGTCTCGAAGATCGTGCGGAAGGAATGTCGGCCTTCCTCGACAAACGCAAGCCAAACTTCAAGAACCGCTAATTCTTTGCGCCGCGAGCCAAGGCGGCGCTTATCAACGCGCGATAAAGCCTGTCGGTGAGTGACTTCGGCGTGTCGAGTTGAACCCGCGCGAGAGCGTCCTTAGCGTTGCTATCGGGTTTTGTGAATAGCCCCTGCCACGCAAGCCGCAGCAATTGCTCAGGATGTTCCGCTGCATTCTTGACGATGAGCAATGCCGGGATCAATCGTTGCTCGACATCAGTGAAATCCGTTCCGAATGGGAATGACGGCAACAATCCGGTATCGCGCGCGGGCTTCAATGCCGTGGCAATGCGTTCAGGATAATTTTCGCGATGTAGTGCAGGAATCTCAAAAATCTTGGGAAGTTTTCCAGCGTCTTTCGCCTGCTTCATCAATTCGCTTTGAAACCGCGAATCCGACACCGACAGCATCGCCGCAATCACGTCGGCGTCGGATTTGCCGCGCAGATCGGCGACGCCGTATTCCGTAATAATGACGTCGCGCAGATGGCGCGGGATCGTCGTATGACCATACGACCAGCGGATGTTCGAGGCGGCCTTGTGACCGGAGCCGCGCGCAGATTCCACGGTGAGGATCGAACGCGCGCCTTCCAGCGCAAACGCCTGTGCGACAAAATTGTATTGGCCGCCGACGCCACTGACGACCTGGCCGTTTTCCAGCCCGTCGGAAACCACCGCCCCCATCAACGTTGCCATCATCGCATTGTTGACAAACCGTGCATCGACGCGCGCGCGTCGCTTGGCATCCTCGTCGCCATAGACCTGATTGGTAAATGACACCGGCACCATCTGGATTCGCGCAAGCTGCGCGGGCGTCATGTCGCGAAGCGCGCGGTAGAATGCTTTCGGTCCCAGAAAGAACGCGGCATGCAGCAGCGCGCCATCGACTTCGCGCTTGAGAACGCCCGCCTCGATCAATCCGAGAAATGCCTCGAAGAACATTTCGCTGACGCCATAAAGACCTTTAGCAAATGCGCCACTTTCAACCGGTTTTGTTGCCGGCGCGAGACGCGACATGATGTCGAGATAGGCTTTGCTGTCGTGATGACGGACGATCAGGCTTTGCGCGAGCGCATCGCCAACCTGGCCGATACCGATTTGAAGCGTGCCGCCATCGCGCACCAATCCCGCCGCATGAAGCCCGATGGCGTATTTCGTGTCGCTGACCGGCTCCGACGGCGGTGCGAACAACGGAAAATCGGTTTCCGGGCTATCGAGTACGGCGTGAAATTCACCCGCCGCAAGATCGCCCTCGCCCGGCATGAACGGCATCTCCGAGTTCACCTGCGCAATAAGCTTGAACGCGATCCTCCGATCGGTGCGGGCGCGCATCAGATCAAGCGTCGTGTCGGTGTTGCTGCTGAGACTGTA
>JAPLPA010000135.1 GCA_026400415.1 Afipia sp.
CGCAGGACAAGCTCGATTGCCTTGATCGAATGGAGCAGAGCTTGCTCGGCCGCGACGACAAAGAGCCGGAAGGCGTCGCGTTGCGCGCGGCGTTTGCTACGCGAGCGATGCCGCCGAAACACGCGCAGGATCTGCTCAATGCGTTTCGCATGGATGTCACCAAGCTGCGCTATGCGAACTGGGATGAATTGATTCACTATTGCTCTTTGTCTGCAATGCCGGTCGGCCGTTTCATGCTCGATGTGCATGGCGAAGATCGCTCGACATGGGCCGCCAACGACAAACTCTGTGCGGCGTTGCAGATCAACAATCATCTGCAGGATTGCGCCAAGGATTACCGGGATCTCAACCGTGTGTATCTTCCGCAGGATGCGATGAACGCGGCGGGCGCGAATGTCGAGATGCTTGCGCAACATCGTGCGCCGCCGGAACTGATGAAATGTCTTCACGCGCTGGCGCGGCGCACAGAAACATTGCTCGACGACAGCCGTGGTTTTTCTCGCGAAATTAAAGACACGCGACTCAGTCTCGAAGTTTCCGTGATAGATGCCTTCGCGTACAAAATCGTGAATCTGCTCAAAGTGCGCGACCCGTTGAGCGACAACGTGCATCTGTCAAAACAGCAAATGCTGGCTTCTGCACTGACGGCGATGGCGTTCGGGTTCTATCGTCGTGCCACGGGGCAGGGTGCAATCGTTCGGCCGGCAGCGTGAACGCCATGAGCGAAGCCGCCGCAGCGCCGGATGTAAGCCCGCAGGAAACTGCATCGAACAGTTCGTTCTATGCGGCGATGCGGATTCTGCCGCGGGCACAGCGCGACGCAATGTTTCAGATCTACAGTTTTTGCCGCAAGGTCGATGACATCGCCGATTCCGATGGCCCGCGTCCTCAGCGCCTGCAGGCGCTGGCGCAGTGGCGGCGCGACATCGACGCGCTTTATGCAGGAAAGCCGCCGGCGCATCTGGCGGACTATGTTGCTTCGGTGAAGCAATTCGATCTGCGGCGCGAGGATTTTATCGCCGTCATCGATGGCATGGAAATGGATGTGCCCGCTGATATTCGGGCGCCCAGCGCCGAGACGCTCGATCTGTATTGCGATCGTGTGGCAAGTGCCGTGGGGCGATTGTCGGTCCGGGTTTTCGGCATGGGCGAAGAGGATGGCATCCTTCTGGCCAAGCATCTTGGCCGCGCGTTGCAACTGACCAACATTCTGCGCGACATTGACGAAGATGCGGGGATCGGCAGACTTTACCTTCCGAGCGAAAGCCTGAAGTCGGCTGGCATCATGTCGAACGATCCGTTGGTTGTTGCGTCCGATCCGCGATTGCCGCGGGCCTGCGAAGATATTCTGGCGTTGGCGCGAATGCATTTTGCCAAGGCACAGATCATCATGGCGCGAAGCGCCAGCCGCACGGTGCGCGCGCCGCGCATCATGTATGAATACTACCACGCGATTCTTGAGCGGCTGGTGGCGCGAGGTTTTGCGTTGCCGCGCAAGTCCATCAAGCTTAGTAAGGCAGCGAAGATTTTCATCGTTCTGCGGCACGCATTTTTCTGATGGCAAAAAAAGCTCATATCATCGGCGCCGGTATTTCCGGTCTCGCCGCCGCAGTCCGGCTGGCGAATGAGGGCTATGAGGTTCATGTCCATGAAGCCACGCAGCAGGCCGGCGGGCGTTGCCGTTCATATTACGATGCCGCAACCGATCTCGTGATCGACAATGGCAATCATTTGCTGTTGTCCGGCAACAATCACGCCCGCGCCTACGCGCGCTCGATTGGAACGGAAGCGGGACTTGTCGGGCCGGAGCGAGCGCAGTTTCATTTTGTCGATATCCGCGACGACAAGCGATGGCTGCTCGATCTCGGCAACGGACGCATCCCGACGTGGCTGTTCGATGAAAAGCGCCGTGTACCTGATACCAAAATTGGCGACTATCTCGCGCTGGCTCCGCTGATATGGGCCGGCACGAACACGCTCGTCGGCGACACCATTCCCTGCAAGGGCGTGTTGTATGACCGTCTGGTTCAGCCGCTCTTGCTGGCTGCGCTCAACGTCGATCCGCCGAAAGGCTCTGCGGGTTTGGCGGGCGCAATCGTGCGCGAAACCTTGCTGGCAGGCGGGCAGGCGTGTCGCCCATTGATTGCGCGCGACGGATTGAGCACGGTACTGGTCGATCCTGCGATCAAGCTGCTGCCCGCGAAGGGCGCGAGCGCCAATTTCGGACATGAACTGCGGCAGATGCTGATGGCGGGTGAAAACATTTCGACGCTGGAATTCGGCGACGATGCCGTCACGCTGTCGCCAAGCGACGCGGTCGTGCTGGCTGTGCCGCCACGCGCGGCGTCATCCATTCTGCTCGGCGTCAAGACGCCGAAGAAATTCCGCGCCATCGTCAATGCCCATTTCCGCTACGACCCGCCGGACACGATGCCGCCCTTGATGGGCGTCGTCGGTGGGCTGGTCGAATGGCTGTTCGCATTTCATCAAAGATTGTCGGTGACGATCAGCGACGCCGACCGTCTGGTGGATGCTCCGCGCGAGGAATTGGCGCGCGACATCTGGCGCGATATCTGCAAAGCGGCGGTGCTTGGAAACGACGTGGCCGAAGGCCCGTTGCCGCGTTGGCAGATCGTCCGCGAACGCCGCGCGACATTCGAGGCGACGCCTGAGCAGAACACCATGCGGTCAGGTACAGTCACCGAATGGAAAAACCTCTTTCTGGCCGGCGACTGGACCGATACCGGATTGCCCGCGACCATCGAAGGGTCGGTCCGTTCCGGCGATAAGGCTGCCGACCTTGTCCTCAAAATGCGGTAATTGTTACCGATGGCAAGCACCATGACACGCGATATCGATTTGGCTTCCGCGCCGGCAGTGGACGTGCTTAAGGGCGCCATCGCGGCTGCGAGCCAAGCCGTGCTCAATGCCCGCAAGCCCGACGGCCATTGGGTGTTCGAGCTTGAGGCCGACTGCACGATCCCGTCTGAATATGTGCTGATGCGGCACTATCTCGCCGAACCTATCGACCCGGTGATCGAGGGCAAGATCGGCAACTATCTGCGCCGCATTCAGAACGACAATGGCGGCTGGTCGTTGTTCTACGGACACGAATTCGACATGAGCGCCAGCGTGAAGGCTTACTTCGCGCTGAAGACGATTGGCGATTCCATCGAAGCGCCTCACATGAAGAAGGCGCGCGAGGAAATGCTTCGTCGCGGCGGTGCGATCAATGCCAATGTGTTCACGCGCATCATGTTGTCGCTGTTCGGCGTTACGACATGGCGGGCCGCGCCGATGATGCCGGTCGAGATCATGCTGTTGCCACGCTGGTTTCCCTTTCATCTGACAAAGATTTCATACTGGGCGCGCACTGTGATCGTGCCGCTGCTGGTGTTGATGAATTTGCGTCCGCTGGCGAAAAATCCGCTAGGCATCACGATTGACGAACTGTTTCTGCAAGATCCCAAGACCATTGGCCCTCCGGCGAAGGCCGCGCATCAGAGCCAGATTTGGTTCACAGGATTTGCGATCGTCGATGCCGTGCTGCGCGCGGCCGATCCGTATTTTCCGAAAGCTCTGCGCCAGCGCGCCATCAAGGCGGCAGAAACATTCGTCACCGAACGCCTCAATGGCGTCGATGGGCTGGGCGCGATATTCCCCGCGATGGTCAACAGCGTCATGATGTATGAAGTGCTTGGCTATCCAAAGAATCACCCGAATTACGTGCAAGCGCGGCAGTCGGTTGAAAACCTGCTCGTCATCAAGGACGACGAAGCCTATTGCCAGCCGTGTGTGTCGCCGATCTGGGACACGGCGCTTGCCGCGCATGCGATGATCGAGACCGGCGGTGAGAAGGAAGTCGAAGCCGCGAAAAAATCGCTCGACTGGCTGCTGCCGAAACAGGTTCTCGATGTCGAAGGTGACTGGATCGCCAAGCGTCCCGGCGTGCGTCCGGGTGGTTGGGCGTTTCAATATAACAACGCTCATTACCCCGACCTCGATGACACCGCCGTTGTGGTGATGGCGATGGACCGCGCGCGCGGCGAACTCGGGGGTGGCACGAAGTACGACGAAGCTATTGCGCGCGGCACCGAATGGCTTCTTGGATTGCAGAGCAAGGATGGCGGCTGGGCCGCGTTCGATGCAGACAATCTGGAATATTATCTCAACAGCATTCCCTTTTCGGATCACGGTGCGCTGCTCGATCCGCCGACCGAGGACGTTACAGCGCGCTGTGTGTCGATGCTGGCGCAGCTGGGCGAAACCATGGAGACATCCGAGGCACTACGTCGCGGCGTCGAATATCTTCGCCGAACGCAGTTGCCGGACGGTTCGTGGTTCGGCCGCTGGGGGATCAATTACATCTACGGAACCTGGTCGGCGCTGTGCGCGCTTAACGCCGCAGGCGTGGCGCACGACGACCCCGTGATCGCCAAGGCTGCCGAC
>JAPLPA010000216.1 GCA_026400415.1 Afipia sp.
CCTGCAATAACAAGACGGTGTCGCTGTTCGACGGACGCATGCGTTACGATTTGAAACTCGACTACAAGCGAATGGAGATGGTGAAGGCCACGGGCTATCAAGGGCCGGTGGTTGCCTGTGCGGTCTCTTTCACGCCTATCGCTGGGTACGTTCCGGATCGCTACGCGATCAAATATATCGCCGCGCAGAAGAACATGGAAATCTGGTTTGGCCCGATCGCGGGAACGCGCGTGCTGGCACCCTTCAAGATCGTTATTCCGACGCCGCTCGGAACGGGCGTCATCGAGGCCACGAAGTTCGTCTCTGCGCAGAAGACCGCCAAGACAAACTAGCAAGACGAACTAGCAGGGCAAACCACATGGTCAGGTCCTGGAATCGGACTTGAATCCCGTTGACTCTCGGACCGATCTGATTCGACTCCAATGTTAAGGAATTCCGTCGCAGAACGCCTTTGTTCGTCCGGTTGAAAGCTCGATGTAGTGTCAGGGCTGTCTATTTTGCCGAGATATTGCGGTGAACGAAGCCGAACACCACTTGAGTCAGCGATTCGGGCCGCTTTCGTTCCGCAACCGTTCCAAAGCTTAAGTGACGTCACGAAAACCGTCGCATTGTGAGACACTTCTAGCTACTTCGAGATAATTGCTGCGGCGTTCGCGCCTCAGCGCCACGCCAGTTGGTTCGCGAATGTCTCTGTCATCGTCAGCGCCGTTGTTTTCCAGCGAGCGATTGCCCGGAGCAGGTGTAACTGCGGTTTTGGGTCCTACCAACACCGGCAAGACCCATCTGGCGATCGAGCGTATGATCGCGCACTCGTCCGGGATCATCGGGTTGCCGCTGCGGCTTCTGGCGCGCGAGGTCTACAACAAGATTGTCGCACGCGTCGGTGTGGAGTCCGTGGCGCTCATCACGGGCGAAGAGAAAATCAAGCCGCCGCGCGCGCGGTACTGGGTCTCGACTGTCGAGGCGATGCCGCGCGATCTCGACGTTTCGTTTCTCGCGGTGGACGAAATTCAGATCGCTGCCGATCTCGAACGCGGCCACGTGTTCACCGACCGCATCCTGAATCGTCGAGGGCGTGACGAGACGCTGTTGCTGGGTGCCGCCACCATGCGCCCGATCATCGAGCTGTTGTTGCCCGGCGCGAACATCGTCACGCGACCGCGATTGTCGCAGCTTGAATTTGCAGGCGACCGCAAAATCACGCGGCAACCCAGACGAACCTGTATTGTCGCGTTCTCGGCGGATGAAGTCTACGCCATCGCCGAATTGATCCGCCGTCAGCATGGCGGTGCTGCGGTGGTGATGGGATCGCTGAGCCCGCGCACACGCAACGCGCAAGTCGATATGTTTCAATCCGGCGATGTTGATTATCTCGTCGCGACCGACGCAGTCGGCATGGGGCTCAATCTCGATGTCGATCACGTCGCATTTGCGTCGGATCGCAAATATGACGGCTACCAGTTCCGCCGCCTGATCCCCTCCGAGTTTGCACAGATCGCAGGACGCGCGGGCCGCGCCACACGCGATGGCACATTCGGGACGACGGGACGCTGTGCGCCGTTCGAGCCCGAACTGGTCAACGCGCTGCAGAACCACACCTTCGACAGCATCAAGATGCTGCAATGGCGCAACACCAACCTCGATTTTTCATCGCTGGGCGCGCTGCAGGTCTCGCTCGCCCTGACCCCAAATCATGACGCTCTGACGCGTGCACCCATCGCCGAAGATATCCGCGTGCTCGATCATGCGGCGCGTGATGGCGATGTGCGCGAGATGGCGATAGGCAAGGAGGCTGTCGAGCGGCTCTGGGACACCTGTCTCGTTCCCGATTACAGAAAGCTGTCTCCCGCAGCCCATGCCGAACTTGTCACGACGCTGTATGGGTTCCTGATGCAGAAAGGCTGTATTCCCGACAACTGGTTCGGCGCGCAGGTGGCACTGACCGATCGAACGGATGGCGATATCGACGCATTATCGGCGCGGATTGCCCAGATAAGGACATGGACCTTTGCGGCCAATCGCCCGGACTGGCTGAGAGACCCAGAACGCTGGCAAAACGAGACCCGCGCGGTCGAAGATAAATTGTCAGATGCGCTCCATGAAAGGCTAACTGAGCGTTTCGTTGACCGCAGGACCAGTGTATTGATGCGGCGCTTAAGGGAAAACACGATTTTGAATACCGAGATTGGGAAGACCGGAGAGGTGACTGTTGAGGGCCATGTGATCGGCCGCCTCGATGGTTTCATGTTTGCACCCGAGTCGGCGGAAGCCGGTTCCGATGCCAAGGCCTTGCAGGCAACTGCGCTGAAAGCGCTGGCCGGTGAGATCGATGCGCGTGCCGAGAAATTGTCCAATGCTGCCGACGATCAGTTTGCGCTCGCTGCCGACGGCACGCTGCGCTGGACCGGCGATGCCGTCGCCAAGCTCGTCGCAGCCGACGACACGCTCCATCCACGCATTCGCATTGTCGCCGATGAGCGCCTGACCGGCGCGCCACGCGACGCGGTGCAGACGCGGCTCGATCTCTGGTTGAAAACGCATATTGAAAAGATTCTCGGCCCGCTGTTCGAGTTGCAGAAGGCCGAAGACGTTACCGGCATCGCGCGCGGCATTGCGTTTCAGTTGATTGAGGCGCTCGGCGTGATTGAGCGCACCAAGATCGCAACCGAGATGAAGGATCTCGACCAACCTTCGCGCGCTTCGTTGCGTAAATACGGCGTGCGCTTCGGCGCGTATCACATTTATATGCCGGCATTGCTCAAGCCAGCGGCGCGCGGATTGGCATCGCTGCTGTGGGCCTTGAAGCAAGACAATGTCGATTGGGCCGCACTGACCGGTGCGCAGCATCTGGCAGGCAGCGGCCGCACATCGTTCGCTGCCGACAAGGTGCTCACTCAGGAAGCCTATCGCACGCTCGGCTACAAGCTCGCGGGTGAACGCGCGGTGCGCGCCGATATTTTGGAGCGGCTGGCGGATTTAATTCGTCCGGCATTGTCTTGGCGTCCAACATCATCGGGGCCGAAGCCGCCAGGCACGTTCGACGGCCGCGCGTTTACAGTCACGCAGGCGATGACGTCGCTGACGGGTTCTGCAGGTGAAGACTTTGCTTCGATCCTGCGCGCACTCGGCTATCGGATGGAAAAGCGTCCGCCATTGCCGGTGGTTGAAGCGCCTGCTGCTGCCGAAGCCGTCGTGTCTGAGCCTGAGGCATCGGTTGCGACGGACGCGGTCGCCGATATCACCAACGAGACAGCAACTCCCGACGTTGTGGCCGATGCGGCGCCAGTGTCGGAAGCCGAAGCGCCTGCGGAAGCAACTGCCATCGTTTCTCCAGAGCCTGCGACAGCCGAGATTCCATCGGCTGAAAGTGTAGCCACCGAAACTGTATTGGCGACGGAGCCGAGCGCAGATGCAGTTGTGGCAGCACCTGAACTGGTCGAAGTCTGGCGTCCCGGCGGGCGTTCGGACGAAACGGCACCTTGGCTTCGGCCAGCAGCACGTTCATGTGACCGGGCAGCCGTCCCGCGACCGGATGGATGCCGAACCGGTCAGACGCCCCAGCCGTTGAAGGCGATGCCGCCACCGGCGACAACAAGTCTGAGCGGCCCGGACGCCATCGTCGCAATCGCAACAATGACAATCGAGCGCCACGCACGGATGCGCCAGCTGTTACCGCGCAGAATGGTGAAACCGCTCAGGCGCGCCCGCCGCGCGAGCCGTTCAAGGGACGAGAGCGCGACAAGGGCCGCGATAACGAGCGCGGCAAGTTTAAGGGCAAGTTCGATAAGGGCGGTCGTGACAAAGGTTCGCGCGACGGCCGCAAGGACGACCGCGGCGGCGGAAATCTTCGTACCTATGCGACCAGTGCCGCGCCGCGTGAGCGGGACCGGCCGGCAGATCCGAATTCTCCTTTCGCAAAACTCGCCGCGCTGAAAGCGCAGTTGTCCGGCGGTAAGGAATAGTCGAAAGTTTGAATCGCCAGCGCATCGACAAATGGCTGTGGCACGCGCGGGTGGTCAAAACCCGGCCCGATGCAGCAGCGCTGGTCGAGAAGGGTCGTGTGCGTATCAACGGCGCACGCCAGACATCTCCCGGCCACACGATCAAACTTGGCGATGCGATTACGGTTGCGCTCGATGGGAGGGTCCGCGTTTTGAAAGTCGCCGATTTTTCCGAACGGCGCGGCGATGCGTCCGCAGGACGTGCGCTCTACGACGATTTGCAAACGCCGCCAAAATGATTATCTGCCTTGAAATACGGGCGTTGCTTCCCTTGCAGCGCTACGCGTCCTGCGCTACCCCAACCCTGAATTAAGCCTGATATTTTAGACCCTTCCGGAGCCTTGGATGACCTACGTCGTCACTGAAAGCTGCATCAAGTGCAAGTACATGGACTGCGTGGAAGTCTGTCCCGTAGATTGCTTCTACGAGGGCGAGAACATGCTCGTGATCCATCCGGACGAGTGTATCGACTGCGGCGTGTGCGAACCTGAGTGCCCTGCTGACGCGATCAAGCCGGATACCGAGCCCGGCATGGAAAAATGGCTTGAAGTGAATACCGAATACGCAAAAAGCTGGCCGAATATCACCCAGAAAAAAGACGCTCCCGACGACGCCAAGGAATTCGAGGGCGTCGAGGGCAAGTTCGAGAAATTCTTTTCTCCTAAGCCCGGCACCGGCGACTGACGCTGGCTGCTCCGGCCGAAAATTCCGAAAAGCGAATTGCCTTAACCGTAAGCCGAGTTCCCGACCGGCGTTTTGATGTGGTTGGAACGGAATCCGCCGTAAATCATTGATTTTTGCGGAAAATGTGCTATTATGGCCACAAATAACGACTTATGCCCCGCGATTGGCCTGCTTTGGGCCCAGACGGGTTCCCGGCAACCGATTTGAACCAGGGGCGTGGCAGTCCACGCAGAGCCGCCGTGTCAGATAAATCGCGTCATAAAAAGAACTCCAAGAAAGACAAGAGTTCCAAGAAGGATGCTCGCGCGTCCGCAAAATCCTCAAAAAGCAAAAGAAGCACAATGGCCAAAAAGACTGCAAAAACTGCCGCCAAGTCCAAGACCGTTTCCAAAACCAAAGCCAAAACCGTCTCAAAGTCTGCCAAAGCGCCAGCCAAGAAGACCGTTGCGAAATCGGCCAAGGCTCCGGTTAAGGCCACTGTCACTAAGACAGTCGCAAAGGCAGCGCCGCGTGTGGAGGAACCGAAGAAGGTTCTGACCCAGCGTCAGGGCTTCAAGACCAATGAGTTCGTGGTTTATCCGGCGCATGGCGTCGGCCAGATTCTTGCGATCGAAGAGCAGGAAATCGCAGGCGCTACGCTCGAGCTGTTTGTAATCAATTTCACCAAGGACAAGATGACGCTGCGTGTTCCGACCGCGAAGGTCATCAATGTCGGCATGCGCAAGCTGTCGGAGCCTTCATTGGTCAAGCGAGCGCTTGATACCCTCAAGGGCCGCGCACGCGTCAAGCGCACCATGTGGTCGCGCCGCGCGCAGGAATATGAAGCGAAGATCAATTCGGGCGACATCGTTGCGATTGCCGAAGTGGTGCGCGATCTGTTCCGCTCAGAGTCGCAGCCAGAGCAGTCCTATTCTGAGCGTCAGCTTTATGAAGCAGCGCTTGATCGCTTGTCGCGCGAGATTGCGGTCGTGCAGCATGTGACCGAGACCGAAGCTGTCAAGGAAATCGAGGCGAACCTCGCCAAGAGCCCGCGCCGCGGCGTCAAGACCGAAACCGATGCGACCGCTGCGGCGGACGCCGATGAGGCGGATGGCGACGGCGATGGTGAAGACTCGGTGTCTGCCGATGAGGCTGCGTAAACCGATTTGAGTTCAAGAATAAAAACCCCGCCGATCTGGCGGGGTTTTTATTTTGCTGTCCTAAGTCATTCAATCGACGACAATCTTGACGCGCTCACGCGGCTTAACGCTGGCGCGGGCATCGAGACCATTGAGAATCCGGAAGCGCTCCTGCGGACGATCAACGCCCTGCATGCGATGTGACAGAGATTCGACGGTATCGCCCGGCTGCACGGTAATGACCTTGAGTCGCAACGGGCGCGCAGCCTGAATTTCCGCCAGCGTCAATCGGCGAAATGAATTCACCGTGTCGCGGTATCCCTTGTCGGACTCATTGGTCTGCTTTTTGGATGCAAAGATGAAGCGATACACATCGGTCCCGAAACGCAGCGCATACGTTCTGAACTGCCATTGTTCTCCGCTTGCGGTCGCGGTCGCCGCCGGAAAACCATTTATCGTCAGGTCTTCGATCGACGCCTTGTCGACATTGTCCATCCAGCCGGAGTTCAAATAGTCTCCGAGCGACTGCTCCGACGGCACACGCACCACGTCGAACCGCATCGCCTGCGACCCGCCGTCCTTCACGCCGACAACAGCCTGCGCGGTGTTTTCGAGAAAGAAAGAGTCCGGTGCCTGAAAGGTGAATCCCAGCTTCGGGTGGAGAAAGCGCCGGCCACGCACGAAACCTTCGCTGGGGTCTTCGCCGTAAACCAGATTGTCGATTGCGCTCAGGTAAGCGTCGCGGTCGCGTTCGACCGATTCAGGCGACGCATACTGTCGTGCATTGGCCTGCGCGTTCTGCACGCGCTCCGGTGTTGCCGGATGCGACGATAGAAAGTCCAGCGAGCGCGGATCGGCAGCGTTGCGCGGTGCTTTCAGCGCGGCATTGCGTTCCATCGCTGAGAGGAATCGAGATGCCCCGAACGGGTCGAAACTGGCGCGCGACGAAATTCCAACACCAATCCCATCTGCTTCGAATTCCTGCGCGCGCGAGAAGCTTGCCATTGTGAGTTTTGTTTTCGCCAGAGCAAGCGCGGTCATATCGGCGTCATTGCCCATTTCGGAGACGACGCGCGTGACGACGGCTGCTTTTTTGGCCTCATCCTCTCGGATCGACGCATGCTTGGCGAGGACGTGAGCCATTTCGTGCGCCAGGACGGATGATAGTTCGGACGTGTCGCTGGCGAGTGCGACCAAACCGCGCGTCACATAGAGTTGCCCGGTCGGCAACGCGAACGCATTAACCGCGCCGGAATTCAGGATCGTGACTTGATAGGCAAGGTCTGGTCGCTCGGATGCGGCGACCAGGCGATCGACAGTTTTGGAGATCAGGGCTTGCAGTTTTGGATCGTCATATGCGCCGCCGTAGGACGACAAAATACGCTCGTGTTCGCGCTCCGTGGCGGGCGTCTGTGCAGCAGGCTTGTTCGGTTTGACCGGACCAAGCCCCGGCGTCGATGCGATCTGAAAACGGCTCATGTCGCCGCACCCGCCGAGTGCAAGTGCTGCACACAATGCGGCTGACGCAAGCCATCGGCGCCGCCGTCCTGATGTCTTGTCCTGAACCGTAAGAGACTTCACGCGCTACTTGCCTTCATCCTTCGGCACAATGGTCTTCGCCATCCCGTCCGCAGCACCGACAACTTCAATCTGTCCGGAGCGGGTCGCTTCGATTCGCGGCCCTCCGCGCTTTTCCACCCAGCCGCGCACCCTGATTTTCTTGCCCTCGAGCGACTTCAAATCCAGTCCCGCAGCCTCGAATGAGGGCATCATGCGCCTTTAAATAGTCACGGCAAAGTCCCGTGTCCATCGCCGTCCGAAATTGAGGTAAAATGTCGCCCCGGCCTGCCGCGCCGACAGAACTGTTCCTTCCACGACGGGAAATTGCCCCATCCTCGCCAGAATATCGCCGGGCATTTCGGCGTTTTTTGTGGCCGACGGGTCGCCCCAAAGCCCCCGGCGGGCCTCGCGGGCGGTGCTTTCCGCAGCCATCCACTCCGTAGAACATTCTTTGTCGGAGACAGTCCCGGAGACGAGTGCCTCACCACGGGACAGCAGCTCGGTCTGGACGGAAGTTTCGGAGCCGACCGAAAATACAATTGCGACCTCTCGACCGTAGCGATCCGGCTTGTCGTCAGCGGACCGCAGGGTCACATCGCGTCTTTCGATCAATGTTACAAGTTTGCGTGAACGCGCCGCAAGTTTCTGTCCGATATCCGTTTCGATTCCGGCGAGGCGGACCTCGCGCCCGTCATCAAGACGAAATGTTCGCGGATCGATAATGCTTTCGACGCGGCCTTCGCTCTGAACGGCAAGATTGCAGGCGGCGAATGCAGCGCCAGCTTGAGCGGCAATGAGCAAGATCGCGGCGCTTAATTTGGTAACGAGACGATCCGCATGATTTGTCATTCCGGGTCATCCAGTGCGCAGCGTGAAACTCATCGCCCGGTAAATTTCCCCGGACGGCGCTCCTCGGTCGACTTCACGCCTTCCTTGAAATCGTCGGTGTTGCGCAGCCACGTCTGTTCGGCAAGTTCGTGATCCGTCTGCGTCTTCACGCGGTCGGCGAGGCCTGCGCGTATGGTTGCGCGTGTCGAGATTAAACCCAGCGGAGAGTTTTCCGCGATTTCATTTGCAAGTTTGAACGCGGCATCGCGGACCTGTGCCTGCGGCACCAGAATGTTTGCCAGCCCCATCGCATAGGCTTCCTCGCCCGTGACACGTCGGCTGGTGTAGAACATCAGCGCGGCGTTATTTTTTCCGATCAGTTCGGGCAACGTCACGGTGAGGCCGAAGCCGGGATGGAAACCCAGCCGCGTGAAATTCGCCGCGAACCGCGCTTCAGGACACGTCACGCGAAAATCCGCCGACACCGCGAGGCCCAATCCGCCGCCAATGGCCGCACCCTGGACCGCTGCGACAATGGGTTTCTTGTTGCGGAAAATTCGCACCGCCTCGACATAGAGGTCGCCGGTTGTTCCGCTGCCGGAGGCCGCGTCGCCGCCAAATTCCGCCGGACGGTTGAAGTTCGCGCCTGCGCAAAATGCCTTGCCCTGCGATGCCAGCACCACGGCGCGGCATTCGACGTCTTTATCGATGGCATCAAGCGCATCGGCAATTTGTTTTATCAGGTCGAGATCGAAGAAATTCAGCGGCGGGCGGCGGATTTCGATCAGTGTGACGTGGTCATGCTTTTCGATGCCGATGTCTTTTGAGGTCGTCATGCTTTGTCTCCTAACGCAAGCCAAGCCCGCGCGCGATGATGCCGCGCAGCACTTCCGTGGTGCCGCCTTGTATCGTGAGTTTCGCCGCAATCTTGATCGCGAACGCAAGCTGCTCTTCGAGTGTGTGATGGTTGGATTCGTCCATGTCGACGAAGGCGGCAAGATCGCGCACGCGATGCGGCAGCTTCTGCTCCCAGATCGTGCCGAGGTCTTTGACGATTGACGCTTCGACGACTGGTTCCTTGCCGGCCTGCAGCATACCGGCAACCGACACCGACATACGTCGTAACGTATGCAATTGCGCCACCAGCCGCCCGATGCCTTCGGCTCCGCGCGCATCGGGCTTGTCGCCGAGGGCGCGCACCAGTTCGGTCAGCACATAATATGTTTCAAGGAACCGTTCCGGCCCGCTGCGCTCATAGGCAAGTTCGCTTGTCGCCTGCTTCCATGCGCCGTCGATTTCTCCCAACGCATGATCGTCCGGGACGAAGGTGTTGTCGAACACGACCTCATTGAATTCCTTCAATCCGCTGATCTGCGCAATCGGATTGACGCGGATTCCCTGAGTTCTCATGTCGACAAGAAATTGAGTCAGGCCGTGACGGCGATTTTCTTTGGTCGAGGGAGAAGTGCGGAAGATCGCCAGCATGTAGTCGGCCATGTGGGCGGACGTCGTCCAGATTTTTGTACCGTTGATCAACCAGCCGCCATCAGTCTTCGTGGCTTTTGTCTTTGCCGCAAACAAGTCCGAGCCGGAATTCGGTTCGCTCATGCCGATGGAAAAGCAGACTTCGCCGCGACAGATGCGCGGCAGAATGTCTGTTTTGATCTTTTCATTGGCGAATTTCAGCAGCACCGGGCCACTCTGGCGGTCGGCCACGAAAAAACGCCGCGTCGGCGCGTTCGCAATGCGCATTTCCTCGGTGACGACGAAACGTTCCAGAAATGTCCGCTCATGGCCTCCGTATTTTTTCGGCCAGGTCATGCCGATCCAACCGCGCGCACCGACGCGGTGGCTGAACTCCGGAATGTCGGTGTCTTCACGTTGCGGCTCGTGCGGATTGAATGTGCCGGCCGCGATTTCCTCCGCGAGAAATTCGCGCACCTCGCGGCGTAAAATCTCGCATTCCGGCGGCAGGCGGATTTGGTCGAAACGAAGTGCTGCGGTCATTTCGCTAAATCCTCAACGCGACGCAATCAGGGGCCACAATTCATCGGCGCCACGCGTTGCAACAGAATTTCCAAGCTCGGTCGCCCAATAGCTTTCATGTCCGAAATCGTCGCGCCAAGCCAGCGCGTGCAGAGTATAGCGATGGAGAATATGCTCCATCGAAAAACCGATGGCGCCGAAAACCTGATGCGCGATGGCCGTTCCCTTTTCGGCGGCTTCGGCGCAGCGGATTTTCGCAGATGCGACCTCAAGCAACACGGCATCGCTGTCCGCGCCGTTCGCCATCGTGTCGGCAGCAGAACCCGATGCCGTGACGGCAGCCGCGACTTCGCCCGCGAGTTGCGCAAGACTGTGCTGGATCGCCTGAAACTTGGCGATCTTTTTTTCGAAGGCGACGCGTTCGTTGGCGTAAGCAACGCTGAGATTGAGCGATGTCTCCAATGCTCCCGCGATCTGCAGACAGCGAACCGTTGCGCCCATCAGCATCAGCGACGTAGTTGTGAACGATTGAGGTGCTGGTTTAGACGTGATGGGCCTGACGTTATCGAAGATCACATTATTCAGCGCATCGTTTCCGAGACCCTCACCGGGATCAACGCGGCAGGACGACGTTTCGCAAAGCGCTATGACATGTCCGCGCGGTGCGTTTGCGATGAGGGCGATATGTTTTGTTTCGCTTGCGAATGGTATTCCGCGCGCCCGACCGCTTAGCGTGCCGTCGGCATTGAGTGCCAGACGATCTCGCGGCGAGGTGGGCGCGACCGTCATGGCTCCATCCGGCGAGGCGATACCTGCTTGCGAGAGCAGCCATCCTGCAAGCATGGTTTCCGCTAGCGGAACGGGTAG
>JAPLPA010000185.1:0-8750 GCA_026400415.1 Afipia sp.
AGAGCGCGCTCATCACGCACCCTGCGGTGGCTGAAGCCGCCGTCGTTCCTGCCGCCGACGCCGAAGGATTGTTGAAGCCGAAAGCGTTTTTGGTTCTCAAGAACGGCGCGGCCGGAGCCTCGCTCGACGCGGAGTTGAAAGAGCACGTCAAACAGAAGATCGGGCCGTGGAAATATCCTCGCTGGATCGAGATTGTCGAGACATTGCCGAAAACCGCGACGGGAAAGATCCAGCGCTTCAAGCTGCGTGATGGCGCGTCACAATAAGAGGATGCGATGAGCGCATTGAGTCCGTCCGGCATCCTGAAGATCGGGAGTGCCGAACTCGAATACCGCATGATCGGGCCTGCGCCCGACAAGGCACCGACCATCGTGATGTTGCATGAGGGGCTCGGCTGCGTCGGGCTGTGGGGTGATTTCCCCGAAAAAATTCAAGCCGCAACAGGCGCTGGCGTGTTTGTCTATTCGCGCGCCGGGTACGGCCAGTCGTCGCCCGCTGAACTGCCGCGCCAGCCCGACTACATGCATGTTGAGGCGCTCGACGTACTGCCCAGGATTCTGGACGCGATCGGATTTCGGCGCGGGCTATTGCTTGGCCATTCCGATGGCGCATCAATCGCGACGATCTATGCGGGCGGTATTCAGGATCATCGGGTCCGCGGCTTGATCCTGATCGCGCCCCATTTCATCGTCGAAGATATTTCGGTGAATTCCATCGCCGAAATCAAAACCACTTATGCGACGACCGATCTAAAAGAAAAGCTCGCGCGCTGGCACAAGGATGCTGATAACGCCTTTGTCGGCTGGAACGACGCATGGCTTGATCCCAAATTTCGCGATTGGGATATTTCGGAATCGCTGGCTTACGTACGCGTGCCCATCGCCATCATCCAGGGTGAGCACGACAGTTACGGCACTCTGCGACAGATCGAGATCGCGCTGGAGGAATGTTATTGCCCAGTGGATGTGTCGGTCATTGCCGGTGCCGCACACGCGCCGCACCGCGAGGCCGCTTCCATCACCCTGAATGCGGTTTCGGATTTCGCCAATCGGTTGCTGAAATTCCATGGCGAAGGCGCGCTGGGCCGCGCGGCCTAGTGGAAATCGCCAGATGAAATAAAATGCATATATGGCCTCCGAAGTCTAGACAGGCCCAATAATCGGAATTATTGTGCATATCTCTCGAAAGCCCTATGAAAGCTGAAAATGGCCGCAGACGAACGGAAACTCGCGAATTCCGCTCGCTACATCGACTTCCAGACCGAGCCGTCGCGCTATCGGCACTGGAAGCTCGACGTCGCGGGCGATGTCGCGACGCTGACCATGGATGTGGACGAGAACGGCGGGCTGTTCGAGGGCTATCTGCTCAAGCTGAATTCCTACGACCTCGGCGTGGACATCGAATTGGCGGATGCCGTGCAGCGCCTGCGCTTCGAGCATCCGCAAGTGAAGGTCGTGTTGCTGCGCTCCGGCAAGAACCGCGTGTTCTGTGCGGGCGCCAACATTCGCATGCTGGCTGGCTCGACCCACGCGCATAAAGTCAACTTCTGCAAATTCACCAACGAGACACGCAACGGTCTTGAGGATTCGTCGGAAAATTCCGGCCAGCGTTTCATCACCGTCGTGAACGGCACGGCGGCGGGCGGTGGCTATGAACTGGCACTCGCGACCGATCACATCATCATGGCGGATGACGGTGCCGCAGCCGTCGCGTTGCCCGAAGTGCCGCTGCTGGCGGTGTTGCCCGGCACGGGCGGTCTCACGCGCGTCGTGGACAAGCGCAAGGTGCGCCGCGACCACGCGGATTTTTTCTGCACCATCGAGGAAGGCATCAAGGGCAAGCGCGCCGTGCAATGGCGGCTTGTCGACGAGATCGTGTCCAATTCCAAACTGGAATCGAAAGTCACAGAGCGCGCCAAGGAATTCGCCGCGAAATCGAATCGCAATGGCGACAAGGGAATCAAGCTCAATTCGCTGACGCGCGAATTCACCGACAATGGAATCACCTACGGCTTCGTCAGCGTCGACATAGACCGCGACGCGCGCATCGCCACGCTGACAATCAAGGCACCGGAAACCGATCCTCCGAAGGATGCAGCCGCACTCGCCGCGTTGGGCGACAAATTCTGGCCGCTGCAGGTGGCGCGCGAACTCGATGACGCCATCCTGCATCTGCGCATCAACGAATTGCAGACCGCGATGTTCGTGTTCAAGTCGGTCGGCGAACGCGCCCGCGTGCTCGCCTACGATGCATTTCTCGACGCCAACAAGTCGAACTGGCTGGTCAACGAGATCAATCATTACTGGAAGCGCGTGCTCAAGCGCGTCGATGTCACCTCGCGCACGCTGGTCACGTTGGTCGAGCCGGGTTCGTGCTTCGCCGGCACACTGGCCGAACTCGTGTTCGCGGCGGATCGTTCCTACATGCTGATCGGCCAGATGCAGGGCGACAATCGTCCGCCTGCCGAGATCGTCTTGAGCACCCAGAATTTCGGCGCTTATCCGATGAGCCACGGCCTCACGCGGCTGGAATCGCGCTTTCAGGCCGATCCATCCGACGTGCAAACCGCAATAGCGAAAATCGGCGAAGCGCTCGACGCAGAAACTGCCGAAGACCTCGGCCTCGTGACCTTCGCGCTCGACGACATCGACTGGGACGATGAGGTCCGCGTGTTCTTCGAAGAGCGCGCGTCGTTCTCGCCCGACAGCCTCACCGGCATGGAAGCCAATCTGCGCTTCGTCGGACCGGAAACAATGGAATCGAAAATCTTCTCGCGCCTGACGGCTTGGCAGAACTGGATCTTCCAGCGTCCCAACGCGGTCGGCGAAAGCGGCGCGCTGTTGCGCTACGGCACCGGCGTGAAAGCGCAATTCGACATGACGCGCGTTTAAGGAGCGACACCATGAACATCATGAGCGTGGATTACACCACCAAGATACCGAACAACGTCAATCTCGCCGAAGACCGTCAGGTGCTGAAAGCGCTGGAAGGCTGGCATCCGGGTTATCTCGACTGGTGGAACGACATGGGGCCGGAAGGCTTTCAGGAATCGCTCGTTTATCTTCGCACTGCCATCAGCGTCGACCCGAAGGGCTGGGCAAAATTCGATTACGTGCGTATGCCGGAATATCGCTGGGGCATTCTGCTCGCGCCGCAGGATGACGAGCGCAAGGTCAATTGCGGCGAGAATATGGGCGAGAAGGCATGGCAGGAAGGGCCGGGTGAGTATCGCGCCATGCTTCGCCGTCTCGTTGTGATTCAGGGCGATACCGAGCCAGCGTCTGTCGAACAGCAACGGCATCTGGGAAAGACCGCGCCGTCGCTTTACGACATGCGCAATCTGTTTCAGGTCAATGTTGAGGAGGGCCGTCATCTTTGGGCGATGGTCTATCTGCTGCAGAAATATTTCGGCCGAGACGGCCGCGAGGAAGCTGACGATCTGCTTCGCCGCCGTTCAGGCGACGAAGACTCGCCGCGCATGCTCGGCGCGTTCAACGAGGCCACTCCCGATTGGCTGTCGTTCTTCATGTTCACATTCTTCACCGACCGCGACGGCAAGATGCAGCTCGAATCGCTGGCGCAGTCTGGCTTCGATCCCTTGTCGCGCACCTGCCGTTTCATGCTGACCGAAGAAGCGCACCACATGTTCGTGGGCGAGACCGGTGTCGGACGCGTACTGCAGCGCACCTGCGATGCGATGAAATCCGCCGGCATCGATGATCCGAACGAGATCGAGAAAATTCGCGCGCTCGGCGTCATCGACCTTCCGACCATGCAGAAGAAGATGAATCTGCATTATTCGCTGTCGCTCGATCTGTTCGGATCGGAAGTCTCCACCAACGCGGCAAATTTCTACAATTCGGGTCTCAAGGGTCGGTTCATGGAGACCAAGATCGATGACGATCATCGTCTCACCAACGACATTTACAAAGTTCTGAAAATGGTCGACGGCAAGATCACGCTGGTCGATGAGCCTGCACTGACCGCGCTCAACATGCGATTGCGCGACGACTACACGCTCGATTGCGAGAAGGGCGTCGAGCGGTGGAACAAGATCATCGCAAAAACCAAGGGGCATCATCGTCAATGAAGCGGAATGGCAGAAGACTAAGAACGACTATCTGCCTTCAACGGCTGACGGCGATTTCATTTCGTCGCTGATGGAGCCGGTGAATGAGCCGGGCAAATACGCCAACTGGATCGCCCCGCCGAAAATGGAAATCGACAACAAGCCCGGCGACTTCGAGTATGTGAAGATCGAGGCAGCCTGAGAACGTCATGAATGCGCCGACGCAGGAATTGCTGAAGCAGCACCTCATCGATCCCGAGATATGTATTCGCTGCAACACCTGCGAAGAAACATGTCCGGTCGATGCGGTGACGCATGACGGCAACAACTATGTTGTCGATGCCAGCATCTGTAATCACTGCATGGATTGCATTTCGCCCTGTCCCACAGGCTCTATCGACAACTGGCGCGTGGTGGCGAAGCCTTATTCGCTGGACGAACAGTTTTCCTGGAGCGATCTGCCGCAGCAGGAAGACGTCGCCGCAACGACGGGCAGCAGCACCGTCGAGGCGTTGGAAGACGATGTTGCAAAGCTGCTCGAAGAGGCGCGCAAGGGACTGGGCGGAAAAACTGTCGCGCCGCGTTCTTCCAGCAAGCCCACCGTTAATCTCTACAATCGCGGCAAGCCGGCAATTGCGACCGTCACGGGGAATTTTCGCCTGACTGACGCGACATCGGAGTCCGATGTGAGGCACATTATTCTGGACTTCGGCGATCAGAAATTTCCGGTTCTTGAAGGTCAGAGCATCGGCATCGCTGCACCGGGCGTAGATGCCAACGGCAAACCGCATCATCCGCGGCTCTATTCGATTGCGAGTTCACGCGACGGCGAAAAGCCGAACGCCAATAATCTTGCGCTGACAGTCAAGCGCGAAGACAAGGGCGTGTGCTCGAACTATCTCTGCGATCTGCCGCGCGGCGCAAAGCTGGAGGTGACGGGTCCGTTCGGCGCGACGTTCCTGATGCCGGATGACACAACTGCAAACATCATCATGATCTGTACCGGCACCGGCTCCGCGCCGTTTCGCGGTTTCACCGAGCGCCGCAGACGCGCAATGCCGGATGCATCGGGAAGGCTTCTGCTATTCTTTGGCGCGCGTCGTCCGGAAGAGTTGCCATATTTTGGGCCGCTGCAGAAAGTGCCTGATAAATTGCTCGGAAAATATTTCTGCTATTCGCGCGTGCCAAACGAGCCGCGCGTGTATGTGCAGGACCGGATACGCACCGAGGCGGCGCAAATCGCCAAGCTGCTCGGCGATTTAAAAACGCACATCTATATCTGCGGCCTCAAGGGCATGGAGAGCGGCGTCGACGAAGCGTTCGCCGATGCATGTCGCGGCGCATCGCTCGATTGGGCGACGCTCAAGCCCGCAATGCGCGAGAGCGGGCGTTATCATGTGGAGACGTATTAGCTAATCCGGCTGTGTATCCAGCAACTGCGTTTCGTCCGGCACTTTCAGCCACTCATGTCTGCGCGAGGCCCAGAACAAAATCTGCGGCGGCTCGAAGGATGAATCCTCAAAACAGCCGGCCGACACGATCGCCTCATCCGGCATGTTCTGAACGATATGCGGTGTGTTCGCCGGAAACTGTCAGCGCCGCTTTCTTGAACTGTCCGGCGTAGCTGAACGCGCTGCCGCTGCCGCGCTGACATTTTTTACAGCTGCAGGCGTAGACGCCGGAGGGTTCACCTTCGACGCTTACCGACAATTGCCCGCAAACGCAGCGCGCCGTGCGTGTCATGTCACTCGCCCGATACCGGAAGACTCAAATTCGCATAGACAATGCCGCCATCGACCGCGATGGAATTGCCGATCACATAATCACCGGCGCGTGACGCGAGATAGATCGCAATGCCGGCCATGTCTTCCGGCGTGCCGATGCGTTTGTTCGGAATTCGCTTCGCCACTTCGGCGCCGTGATCGCGCGCCGCCGTGTTCATGTCGGATTCGAACGCGCCGGGACAGATCGCCGTGACGTTGATGTTGTCCTTGATGAGCTTCGCCGCCATGCGCCGCGTCAGATGAATCACCGCAGCCTTGCTGGCTTGATACGAATAAGTTTCCATCGGATTGACGGAGAGGCCGTCGATGGACGCGATGTTGATGACTTTGCCGGGCTTGTCTTTGGTGGCCGCCGCGCGCAGCGGCTTCGCCAGCGCCTTGGTCAAAAAGAACAACGACTTGACGTTGAGATTCATCACCTTGTCCCAGCCGGCCTCGGGGAATTCATCGAATGCCGCGCCCCACGCGGCACCGGCATTGTTGACGAGAATGTCGAGCTTTGGTTCGCGCTTCGTGAATTCGGCGGCGAGTTTGTTGCAGCCCTCGACCGTCGACATGTCGATCGGAAGCGCGATGCATTCGCCGTCATAGAGCTTGGTCAATTCCTTCGCGGTCTCCTCGCAAGGCCCTGCTTTGCGGGCCGTGATATAAACCTTCGCGGCGCCCTGGCTGAGAAATCCACCCGCGATCATCTTGCCTATGCCGCGCGAGCCGCCGGTGACCAACGCCACGCGGCCTTTGAGTGAAAACAGATTCTCGAACATGGAAAGCCTCCCTCAGATTCTGACTCAAGGTTAGAGCCAGCAGGGAAGGGTGAGTCAAGAAAGCTTTGCAAGAAAACCTTGACCAGCGATTTCGCTGTGCGGTCAGGCCGCATCCACCTTGCGGAAGCCATTCCACATTGCGGTGGCGGCACCGGAGGTGAGAACCGAAAGGAAGCGCTCGTGCTGGTAATTGCCGTTGAGCGAAATGCGCGGCAGCGCCATGAGGTGCGCTGCGTTCTCAGTGAACACCATGCCGGGGCGCGTCGTCACGGCGGTTTTGAAGCCGATGTCCTGCGCCAGCGCAAACTCGCGCGACGCGGCGGCGGATTTGTCGCCGTAGGGGTAAGCGAAATGCAATGCAGGTTTTTGTAAATGAGCTTCGATGCGCTCTTTACTCACGCGCATTTCGCGGGCGGCCTCGGGCTTTGCTTCGCGCGCGAGATTGCAGTGACTGATGGTGTGCGCGCCAATCGTGACGAGCTTGTCTTGCGAGAATGGTTTCAACTCATCCCACAACATGCACAAGTCGCGCGCTATGCTCGAATCATTGACATTATATTTGGCGCAAAGCGCCGAGACTTCATGCTGCACCTGCAGATCGTTCGGCAATGAGCGAAGCCACTCGTGAATGCGCCCAAAGGCCGCCTGCTTCGCGTCAGCATCGAACATTTCAAAATGAACAGTCGCGTCACTCATCTGCACATCTAGTCTGTCGGTCGCTGCGATCAGCCGCTCCAGCGCGACCCACCACAGCCGCCCATTTCCCTCCGCGAAATCGCTCGCCACATAGACGGTGAATGGCGCATCGAATTTCTGCATGACGGGCAATGCGTGATCGCGATTGTCGCGATAGCCGTCATCGAACGTAAAGCACGCAAAGCGGCGCGTGAAATCCCCGGCCGTCAGACGCCAATGCGCCTCGTCGAGCGAGACGATATCGATGTCCTGCGCGCGCACATGCTCAAGCACTGCGCGTAGGAAATCCGGCGTGATTTCGAGATGGCGGTTTGGCTGAAACAAATCGTCGCGGGCAGGCCGAACATGATGCAGCATGAAGATGGTGCCGACGCCCGCCAGCAGCGGGCGCAGCACGCGATGCGCGCCCGTGAAATACAGCGCATCAAGTCCGGCGCGAATGACGTTGTTGCGTAAGTGTTTCATGGCCATCGCAGCTTCCGCCTGATGTCGTTCAGACCCCTCGTTTCTGGCAGGAACGGCTGAACAAACGGTTAGTGGTGCCCCACCATAAGGCCGTAAACGAGCCGCTTTTATTTGCCGTTTGACACCCTCGAAAGGGTTTGTTTTGTCTGTGGCCGGTCGGGTAAAGGATTGGAATGAGCCAGTTATTCAGTTGGATGCGAAAATGGTGGCCGGGGCTTATTCCTCTCGCCGTCGTCTGGATTGCAGCCATCTGGACCTCAACCGTCAATATCGAGGCCGACCTGTCCGCGCGCGCGGTTGCCGAACTTAAGGACACGGTTCTGGGCAAGACCCAGATTTCAGCCTCCGGACGCGATGTCCGTCTGTCGGCCGAAGCATTTTCCGAAGAAGGCCGCCACAGCGCCGTGTCCCAAGTCGAAGCGGTCACTGGCGTCCGGCTTGTGAACGACGACACCCGCCTGATCGCGGCCGCCAAGCCGTTCATCTGGCTGGCAGAGCGCGATGTTGTCCGGGTGACTTTATACGGCAACGCGCCATTGCCCGCGATCAAGGCGCGGCTGATGGACGCCGCGCGGGCGATGGCGGGCAACACCGAGGTTCTCGATAATACCGGAATGGCGCGCGGCGCTCCGCCGCGATTCGATAATGCAGCCCTTCTGCTGATCGATCAGGTCGGCAAACTGAAAGAGGGCAAGGTCTGGCTGAGCGATACAACAGTCAACTTGAATGGCTTGGCGCGCGAGCTTGGCAACCGCGAGGCGATTCTCGCCGCGCTCAAAAATCTGCCCGAAGGCTACACCATCGGTGAGAATGCGATCAGGGCGCCCCCTTATGTTTTCAACGCCAACAAAGATCCGGTCGCCAATACCGTCACGCTCGATGGATATGTCCCAGACAACAATGTTCATGCGGCGATCGTTGCCGCTGTCGGGCGTAAATTTTTCAACGAGAAGGTTGTCGACAATCTGAAAG
>JAPLPA010000185.1:8792-9373 GCA_026400415.1 Afipia sp.
GCGCGCCGCAGGGATTTTCGCAGGCCGCTATTCAGGCGCTTGGCGCGCTGTCGCGTGTCTCGACAGGTTCGCTATCGTTGTCGGATAAGGACGTCAAGCTGTCGGGCGACGCGCTGTTTGAAGTCGCCGCCCAGCAAATTCGCGACGGCGTCGGCGGAGAACTTCCGCAAGGCTGGAAGTTCGATGCGGATGTCTCGGTCAGGCCAAGTGCAAGTGCGGTCGATCCGACTGTGTGCCAGCAATTGTTTTCCGAACTGCTCGGCAAGGCACGTATCAGGTTCGAATCGGGGCGCGCTACTATCGATCAGGATTCACGGGGGCTGCTCGACCGTCTAATTCAAACTGCACTTCGTTGTCCTCGCTGTCCTGCCTCCACAAGATCCTGTACACGGCAGTGTTCTGCTTCTCGGGCGCCAAGGGCTGGATACTTTCCCCTTCAGCAAAAGCCCTGGCAACGTAGCCCTGGGCAAACAGGGCACAGGCCTCCCGATCAAAATCCGTGCCTCCATCGACGCCGTCATCGCCGTCGACGTCACCGTCGCCGTCGACGACAAAAGGTACCACCTGGGTCCCTTCCTTGA
>JAPLPA010000239.1 GCA_026400415.1 Afipia sp.
CGTCTCTCGGGCAAGCGCGCGCGGCACGCGAACCGCAGCTTTACGATTCTCTTGTGGACGCAACCAAAGGCGAGGACGTCGCCATTCTTTGCACCACGTCCGGCACTACCGCCAATCCCAAGCTTGCGATGCTGGCTGCGGGGCGCGTCTTGAATCACTGCGCGACGTATCTCTCCGCCGATCCGAAAGATCACACCGACGAATACGTGTCGGTGCTGCCGCTACCCTGGATCATGGAACAGGTCTACGCGATGGGCAAAGGCCTGCTGAGCCGGATGAAGGTCAACTTCGTCGAGCAGGCCGACACCATGATGAACGACTTTCGCGAAATCGCGCCGACCTTCGTTCTGTTCGCGCCGCGCATCTGGGAAGGCATCGCGGCCGACGTTCGCGCGCGGGTGATGGATGCGTCTGCGATGAAGCAGAGCCTTTACGAGAAAGGCATGAAGTCGGGATTGAGCGCACTCGACGCCGGGAAGAAATCTGCGGTAGCCGAGACGCTCGTGTTTCGCGCGTTGCGCGACCGCCTTGGATTTACGCGGTTGCGTTCGGCCGCAACCGGCGGTGCCGCACTCGGACCGGACACGTTCAAATTCTTTCGCGCGATGGGCGTGCCTTTGCGCACTCTTTATGGTCAGACGGAGTTGCTCGGCGCTTACACGCTGCATCGCGCCGACGCGGTCAATCCGGAAACCACCGGCGTGCCGATGGACGACAGCATCGAGATTCGTGTCGACAATCCGGATGCCAACGGCGTCGGCGAAATCGTTGTGCGCCATCCCAACATGTTTCTCGGTTATTACAAGAATCCCGAAACGTCCGCCGCCGACATGCGCGACGGCTGGATGCTGTCGGGCGATGCGGGTTACTTCGATAAAGCAAAACAACTCGTCGTCATCGACCGTATCAAGGACATGGCGGAAACCGCACGCGGCGATCGCTTCTCGCCGCAATATATCGAGAACAAGCTGAAGTTCTCGCCCTACGTCGCCGAAACTGTCGTACTGGGCGACGGTCGCGATTATTTGGCGGCGATGATCTGCATACGTTTTTCAATTGTGTCGAAATGGGCGGAGAAGAACCGCATCTCGTTCACGACCTACACGGACCTTTCTTCGCGTCCCGAAGTGTATGAATTGCTGCGCAAGGAAGTCGAAACCGTGAATGCCTCGCTGCCACCGGCGCAGCGCATCCGCAAATTCCTGCTGCTATACAAAGAGTTGGATGCCGACGACGGCGAATTGACCCGCACCCGCAAGGTCCGCCGCAGCGTCATCAACGAGAAATACGCCACCATCATCGATGCGATTTACGGCGGCAAGCCCGATATCGACATCGACACCGTGATCCGTTTCCAGGACGGTACCACGCAGCGCATCCGTACAACGCTCAACGTCGTCGATCTCGGCGCGGGCCGCGCAGTCGCGGAGGCTGCCGAGTGAATACGCAACTTCTCATTCAGCTTTTCATCAACGGCCTCGTGGTCGGCACGCTTTACGGCGTGGTCGCGATGTCGTTCGTGCTGATCTACAAGGCGACGCAGGTGGTCAATTTCGCGCAGGGCGAATTGCTGCTGGTGGGCGCGTGGGTGTGCTGGTGGCTGATGACGAAATACCAAGTACCGTTTTATCTGAGCATGCCGATTACGCTCGTTTTCATGTTCCTGTTCGGCATCGCGATCCAGATCATCATTTTGCGCCCGATGATCGGCGAGCCGATCATCTCCGTTATCATGGTGACGATTGCGCTCTCGACCGTGTTCTCGGCGCTGATGAAATGGATGTTCGGCGTCAACCTGCAGCCGTTCCCGCGCGTATTCGAGACGCAATTGATCGATATTTTCGGACTTCAAGTGCAGACCGTCTACGTCATGAGTCTCGTGGTTTCGGTGCTGATGATGGCCGGCATGGCGTGGTTCTTCAAAGTCTCGAAATACGGCTTGGCGATGCGTGCCACAGCCTTCAATCAGCAGGTCGCGCAATCGCTCGGCATCTCGGTGAAGAGCGTGTTCGCCATGGCATGGGCGATCTCCGCGACGGTCTCGGCGGTTGCAGGCGTCGTAGTCGCCGTGGTCAACGGCGTGTCGGCGGGGCTTGCGAACTACGGCATCAAGGTTTTCCCAGCGGCGATTCTCGGCGGCCTCGACAGCGTCGGCGGCGCTGTGATCGGCGGCATCATCATCGGCCTGCTTGAGAACCTCGCGCAGTTTGTCGACAGCCAGTATCTGCATTGGGGCAATCTGTTCGAGATCGCGCCATTCTATGCATTGATCATCATCCTGATGATCAAGCCATATGGCCTGTTCGGCACCAAAGACATCGAGAGAATCTGATGGCTGGACAAAACCTCCTCCCTGCTGGCGATTACCGAACGACTTACGCGTCGGACACCACCGTGTTCCCGACCACGACCAGCCGCAACATGATGATCCTCGGCATCGTGCTGATTTGCTTTGCGCCGTATGTGCTGAAGGAATACGCGCTGAGCCAGCTGATCCAGATCGGCATTTTCGGCATCGCGGCGCTGGGCCTCAACATCGTGGTGGGATTCACGGGCCAGATTTCGATCGGTCACGCGGCTTTCTTCGGCTTCGGTGCATTCACGTCTGCATATCTTTCAAACCACCATATCCCCGTGTTCTTCTGCATTCCGCTGGCGGGCGTGGTGACGGCACTCGTTGGATTGATCTTCGGCCTGCCAGCCGCGCGGCTGAAGGGTCTTTATCTGGCCATCGCGACGCTCGCCGCGCAGTTCATCATTCTGGATTTCTTTGGGCGCGCCGAATGGTTCACAGGCGGCAGCGTGCCGGCGCTTGCGGAGCCGTTCTCGTTATTCGGAAATGTGTTTCGCGGCGACAAGCAATATTTTTACGTCGTGCTGGCTTACGTGATCGTCTGCTACCTGCTGGTAACGAACCTGATGCGGACCCGCGACGGCCGCGCACTCGTCGCAGTGCGCGATCACTATCTCTCCGCCGAAATCATGGGCATCAATCTCACCAAATACCGCACGCTGTCGTTTGGGCTTGCGGCTTTCTTTGCAGGCATCGCGGGCGGGCTTTACGCGCATTACAATCAAGTTGTCTCGAACGAAGGCTTCAGCATCGACCGCTCGATCATCTTTCTGGCCATGATCATTATCGGCGGCCTGGGTTCGATCATGGGGACGCTGATGGGAACCGCATTCATGGTGTTGCTCCCAGAATCGATGGACTGGATTACCAGCGCGTTGAGCGGCAGCACTATCGATCAGTATCTCGGACTCAAGAACAACATCTCATTCTTGCGCGAGATGTCTATCGGCGTCATCATTATCGTCTTTTTGATCTTCGAACCTGACGGGCTTGCTCATCGGTGGCGGCAGATCAAGGCTTACTGGAAACTTTACCCGTTCTCACATTGAGGTCGGAACGGGATTGAAAATAATTGAGACCTCGCAAGAAAACTTCAGAGGAAACCGGAGGAACATCGAAATGACGATTACAAAAATGCTAGGTACAGCATCCGTCGCCTTGCTCATGTGCGGCGCGGGTGGCGTGGCACAGGCGCAAATCGCCATCGGCCATCTCGCAGACTATTCGGGCGGCACATCCGACGTTGGCGTGCCGTTCGGCCAGGCCGAAGCGGACGTGTTCGCGTGGGTCAACAAGAACGGCGGCATCGCTGGCAAGCCAGTGAACGTCGACACCAACGATTACGGTTATCAAGTGCCGCGCGCGATTGCGCTCTACAAGAAGTGGTCGAGCCCGGACGGCAAGGTCGCTGCTATTTTGGGCTGGGGCACCGCCGATACCGAAGCGTTGAAGAAATTCGTCGCCGAAGACAAAATTCCCGACATCTCCGGCTCCTATTCGGCCGCGTTGACTGACCCGACCGGCGTTAGCGGCAAGACCGAAGCAGCACCTTACAATTTCTTCTACGGACCTAGTTATTCGGACGCATTGCGCGCCGAATTGACCTGGGCAGCAGACGACTGGAAGGCGAAGGGTAAACCCGGCAAGCCGAAGTTCGTTCACATGGGCGCGAACCATCCGTTCCCGAACGCACCGAAAGCAGCCGGTGCGGCTATTGCAGCCGACCTCGGCTTCGAGGTTCTGGAACCAATCGTGTTCGCTCTGACGCCTGGCGATTACAGCGCGCAATGCCTGACACTGAAAAGCTCAGGAGCGAACTACGCTTATTTAGGCAACACTGCTGGCTCGAACATCTCGGTGCTGAATGCCTGCAAGGCGGCCGGCGTCGACGTGCAGTTCATGGGCAACGTCTGGGGCATGGACGAAAATGCCGCCAAGGCTGCAGGCGCTGCTGCCGACGGCATGGTGATCCCGCTGCGCACTGCAGTGGCTTGGGGACAGGACGCCCCCGGCATGAAGACCGTCATGGAGATTTCCAAGATGTCGGATCCGACCGGCGCAGTTTATCGCCCGGTGCATTACGTGGCTGCTGTCTGCACCGCGCTCTACATGAAGGAAGCACTCGAATGGGCGGCCAAGAACGGCGGCACATCGGGCGAGAACGTCAAGAAGGCTTTCTACCAGAAGGCCAACTGGGTGCCTGCCGGCATGGACGGCGTCTGCACGCCGTCGACCTGGACCGACAAGGACCATCGCGGCACGCTCTCGGTCAGCCTTTATCGGATGAAGGTGTCCGGCGCGACCGATGCGCCTGTCGCCGATCTGGTCAAGGCCGGCACGATCAAGCTCGAGAAGGTCAAGACCATCGATCTGCCACGCAAGGCCGAATGGCTCGGCTGGTAAGCTGACAACACGCCGCTCCGCGTTCGCGCGGAGCGGCATCTTTCTCCAACAGGATTGCAAACGTGCAGACCGCCGCCGAAATCCACCCCAAGTCCGCCACTGTTGCGGCCGCAACTCCGTTGCTGGCCGTGAACAATGTCGAGGTCGTGTACGACAACGTCATCCTGGTTCTGCGCGGCCTCAGTCTCGCAGTGCCGAAGGGCGCGATCGTGGCGCTGCTTGGCGCTAATGGCGCGGGTAAATCGACCACGCTGAAGGCTATTTCGGGGTTGCTGAAGACCGAAGACGGCGAAGTCACCCGTGGTGAAATCGTTTTCGACGGCGAGCGAATTCATGGCATTGACCCCGACAAGATCGTCCGCCGCGGTATTTTCCAAGTGATGGAAGGCCGGCGCATCATCGCCGACATGACAACAGTGGAAAATCTGAAGCTCGGCGCCTTCACGCGCAGCGACAAGAACGTCGATGACGACATCGACATGGTGTTCAACTATTTTCCCCGGCTCAAGGAGCGCACCGGCCTTTCGGGTTATCTCTCGGGTGGTGAGCAGCAGATGCTGGCAATCGGCCGCGCCATGATGGCGCGCCCCAAGATGATCCTGATGGATGAGCCGTCGATGGGTCTGTCGCCGCTGCTGGTCAAGGAAGTGTTCGGCATTATCAAGCAGATCAACCGCGATCTTGGTGTCACGATTCTTCTCGTCGAGCAAAATGCACGCGCCGCCCTGTCGGTTGCGAGTCACGGCTACATCATGGAGCAAGGCAAGGTCGTGCTCGATGGCACTGCAGATGAGCTGCGCGACAATGAGGACGTAAAGGAATTCTACCTCGGCGGCGCTGGCGACCAGCGCAAGAGCTTCAAGAACCTCAAGAGCTTCAAGCGGCGCAAACGCTGGCTGTGATCGGGCGAATGAGCGAACATTACGACAAACTCGAAACGCGCAGCGCATCCGAACGCGACACTGATCTGTTTGCGCGGCTTTCCGATGTGCTGGGCGCGGCGGCCAAGGCGCCTGCTTACGCAGAGCGCTTAAAGGGTGTCGACCTGGCGACAATTACGAGCCGCGCCGCGCTCGCCACGCTTCCGGTGTTGCGCAAGTCCGAATTACCGGCCATTCACAAAACAAACCCGCCATTCGGCGGGTTCGTCCACTCGCCGGTCGGATCGTTCGGCCGATTGTTCACGTCCCCCGGTCCGATCTTCGAGCCCGAGTCCGCAACCGCGGATCCGTGGCGCGGGGCACGCGCATTGTTTGCCGCTGGCTTTCGTGCCGGCGACATCGTGCTCAACACATTCAGCTATCATCTCACGCCGGGCGGATTTATTTTCGATACGTCCGCCCGCGCACTCGGCTGTGCGGTCATTCCCGCCGGCCCCGGCAATACCGAACAGCAATTCGAACTGATCGAGGCTTATCGCCCAATCGGTTATTCAGGGACGCCCGATTTCCTCAAAATCCTGCTCGATGCGGCTTCAACCGCCGGACGCGATATCTCGTCGATCACGCGCGCAACGGTATCGGGTGCGGCGTTTCCAAAATCGCTGCAGATTGAAATGAAATCGCACGGCATCGACGCTTATCAGAGTTTCGGCACTGCAGATCTTGGCATCGTCGCCTATGAGTCGGCAGCGCGCGAAGGATTGATCGTGAACGAAAACATCATCGTCGAGATCGTCAAGCCGGGTACCGGCGATCCGGTCAACGATGGCGACGTCGGCGAAATAGTCGTGACCTCGCTCGACCCTCATCATCCCTGGATACGTCTGGCGCTCGGCGATCTCAGCGCGACGATGGCCGGACAAAGCCCATGCGGCCGGACCAATATGCGGATCAAGGGCTGGATGGGCCGCGCCGACCAAACAACCAAGATCAAAGGCATGTTCGTGCGGCCGGAACAGATCGCGGAAGTCGCCAAGCGGCATCCGGAACTGCGCCGCCTGCGTCTTGTCGTCACCCGCGACAAGGAAACCGACGTGATGACGCTATCGGCAGAGGCATCTCCTGCGTCTGACGCATTGCGCGATGCGGTGGCGGCCACCCTTGCCGCCGTGACAAAGCTGAAAGGCAATGTCACTCTGGTCGTCCCCGGATCGTTGCCGAATGATGGCAAAGCGATTGCGGACGAGCGCGCTCAGGCCTGAAGGCCGCAGCGCTCCGCCATATCCGTCAAAGCAAGGAACGCCAGCGCCATGATCACTCTCTATCATTGCGATGCGGCCCGGTCGTTTCGTCCGCTCTGGATGCTTGAGGAACTGGGACTGACCTATGATCTGAAGATGCTGCCCTTTCCGCCACGCGTACTCGCAAAGGACTATCTTGCGCTCAACCCGCTCGGCACGATTCCATTCTTGATCGACGGCGAGACGAAGATGACGGAGTCCTCCGGCATCTGTCACTATCTCGGAACGAAATACGGACCCACACCGCTCATCGTTGACATCGCCGAACCGGCTTACGGGGCGTTTCTGAACTGGATGTATTTCAGCGACGCAACGCTGACTTTCCCGCAGACATTGGTGCTGCGCTACAGCCAGCTGGAATCACAAGAGCGCCGCAACCCACAGGTTGTCGATGATTACGCGCGGTGGTTTCTGGGGCGGCTGCGCGCGGTCGAGGCTGCGACGGCGAATTCGCCGACGCTTTGTGCGGGGCGATTTACGGCGGCCGATATCGTCAATGGTTACGCTCTGCGACTTGCCGAGAACATCGGGCTTGCGGCGAATTTCGGTCCCAACGTGACCGGGTATTGGCAAAAGCTACAGGCACGCGATGGCTATCGACGCGCGGTCGCCGCAGAACGCAAGGCTGGCGTCGACCAGGGCGTTGCGCCTCGAACTTAACGCACTCCACCAGCCACATCTGCATCCTAGGCATTCCGCGATGCGAAAACGGGAGGCTTGCCGCCGTGACAAACCCGCAAGGCAATGTCACTCTGGCGGCAACGCGATCGCACATTAGCGCAAAAAAGAGAACGGGAGAAAGCCGCAATGGCTCAGGGCATTTTCGGCGGGCTCAAGGTGATAGACTGCGCGAGCTTCATCGCAGCGCCCTCCTCCGCGACCGCGCTGTCGGATTTCGGCGCCGACGTTATCAAGATCGAACCGCCCGGTGCCGGCGATCCGGTGCGCAATCTGCCAAACCTCCCCGGCTATCCGATCAGCCCGCATAATTATGCGTGGATGCTGGAAGGACGTAACAAGAAGAGCCTCGCGCTCGATCTTGCGAAACCGGAAGGTCAGGCCGTGCTGCGCAAGCTGGTCACTGAGGCCGACGTGTTCATCACAAATTTTCCGCCGCCTGTCCGCAAGAAACTGGGCGTAACGTGGAAGGACTTACAGCCTCTCAACAATCGGCTGATCTACGCGTCGTTTACCGGTTACGGCGAGACCGGCGCGGAAGCCGATAAACCCGGCTTTGACAGCAATGCGTGGTGGGCGCGCTCCGGTCTGATGGACCTCGTTCGCGAACACGCAGACACGGTGCCGGCGCGCTCGATGCCCGGAATGGGGGATCATCCCTGCGCCATGTCTCTGTTCAGCGGCATCGTCACGGCACTCTATCAACGCGAAAAAACCGGCAAGGGCACACAGGTCAATTCCAACCTGATGGCCAACGGCATCTGGTCCAACGGAATCTATGCCCAGGCGGCGCTTTGCGGAGCGACGTTTCAAGCGCGCCCGCCGCGTCATCAGGCGCTCAATGCGGTCACCAATCACTATCAATGCAAGGACGGGCGCTGGATCATTCTGTCGCTGCTCAACGAAGAGAAGCAATTCCCTGTGTTCTGCAAGGTGGTGGGACGCGAAGAACTGCTCACCGATCCGCGCTTCGAGACTAAGATCGCACGGCATCGCCACTCGCACGAACTCATCGCGATTCTCGACAAGATCTTTGCCACGAAGCCATTGTCGGAATGGCGCACGCTGCTCGACAGTGGCGAAGGGTTGATTTTCGGCGTCGTCGGCATTGCCGCCGATATTCCTGACGATCCGCAGATGCGCGAGGTTGAAGCCGTAGTGCCGTTCGAGAACGACACCATGCTGACGATTAACACGCCGATCTGGATCGAAGGCGCCGCAAAGGTGCGTCCTCGCATGGCACCGAACGTCGGCGAACACAGCGACGAAATCCTCAGCGCTGCGGGCTATAGCGATACCGATATTGCAAGGATGCGGGCGTCGGGTGTGGTCGCCTAGGGCATGATCACGAAAAGTGGAAACCGGTTTTCGGATCAGATCATGCCCTTCAAATATCTTACTCGGGAAAACACAGACCCGGTCGCGTGGCGGTCCCGCCGTTCTCCGGCATCTGACACGCAAGACCTTCGATGCAGGTCCACGACGAGAAGCTTTTGTCGGCGCTCGCCGCGCGGCTTTCGGGCGCATAGCAATGCGCGCCCCACCCGTTCAGATACGTCGTACCGTCCAGATCGGCGGCGCGGCGCGCTTGCGGTCGCGCCGAGAACCCACGCGAAAAATCCGGAGGTCGTGACTCGCCAAATGCAGCGAGAATGTCGCGGCGGCGCGGTTGGTCGCCGAAAAAGTGCGGCGATGCCGGCGTCACAACGAAGCTCGGCGCGTCGCCGGACCAATCGACGCCCGGAAAATGAAACCCGCCGATGGCGCGGGTCTGATGGCATCCGGCGCAAGTGCTGTCGTTGAGGCGGCGGGCAAATCCCGCGGGCGATTTGAAATTCTGAAGGCTAAGGTTTTGCCGAGCCATTTTTGCCAGCGCTTCTGCCGCCTCGACATCGTCGACCAATCCTCGCACGTTGCTCTCAACCGCCGGCGTCACAACAATCGCGCGCTTCGCCAGAAATTTATCTGGAATCAGCACCGTGCCTCGGTCGAGTTCTGCAAGATTTGAAGGCGCGAGCAGCCACTCTCGAAATTCATCGGCCAGCGGCGCGTTGGCGAGGAGCCTGTCGCGGTCGATCTGATTTTCCATCGAGCTTTCGGCAAAAGACTTCGATGCGCTGTCGTAGTTGAACACTTTCATCAGATAGTCGGCGCGCGCTTCGAAATCGCTCGGGTTTGCCGCTGCATGCGCGATCTGGATATTGGTCTCTATACGGCTGATATGCGCGGGCGTGACAAATTCCAGTGCCCCGTCCTTTGAGACCAACTTCGCCGCGAGAGCCGCACCCGTCTCGGCGAGGTCGCTCAACGCCAGCCAGCGGCGGGCGATCTCGGCACACGACAAATTTTGCCGCTCGCTCTCGTTTCGGGCATTCAATATGACGTTCAACGTCATCGGCAGTCGCGCAGATTGCGGCTTTCCGTAGATCGCGACGGGCCGATAGATCAACCGAATCTCGCCACATGTTACCGGCGACTTGAAAGCGCGGTCCATGCGGTTTACGATTCCGGCGAGAATGAATCGTGTGTGTTTCGAGTAAAGCGCATCGCGATCGAACGGCTGGAGAGTTGCGGAACCGCCAGCGGAATTGCGGGTGACATTATAGTCGGCGAATTCGGCGTCGAGTGCAGCACGCAGCGGCTGCATCGCGCCTAAGGCAAAAATATCGTTGCTTGACGCTCCGTCGTCCGCGCCGAGCATGCGCGCGAGACTAAAGCCGCGCGAGTCAATATCTGCGCGCTCCCGCAAATCCAGTTCGCGCAATGCACCACGATCCGTGATCGCAACACCGCGCTCCAACGTCGCGCGCTGAGCCGTTGCCGGCGACAGAACCGCAAGAGCCGCAACGTGCATGAAGACACATAAAATGTGCGGTCGCATCCACTCATCCAGACGGCTGCGGGGCTTAGATTGGGGGCGCAGCAGCGCTATCTTGCTGCCATTTCTGCAATCGCGCCACCGCGATAAACAGCAAAGCCGTGCCCGCCAGCGACCAGCAGACAATGGGGGTCCACTGCAGCAGCGCCTGATAAGCCGAATCTCTGGTCAACCCGCCCATAACGGCTGCGATCCGCGTGAACGTGGCCAGCGCCAGCGCCGAGAACATCAGTCCCAGCAGGCATCCTTCGCTGCCCTCGCCGCTGACTGCGACTGCAGCCGCGACTGCGCTCATCAGGATACAGCCCCAGGCCGCTCCCGCCATGAACTGCATCGCCAGCATCGTGCTCAGCCCCGTTGCGTATTCGGCACCGAGGACCGCAATCGCACCGAGCAGACCGGCGGCGCCCATCACCACCAGCCCACCATAGCGTTTGGCGACGATCGTTGCCGGAAACATCGCAATATTGAATCCGATCCAGTAGACCGGCATCAGCCATTGCAGATCCGGCTGTTTTGCGAAGCGAAGAAACAGCGGTGCGCTGTTGATGCTAAAATGAAGCTGGTATCCAAGCGCCAACACCAACATCGCGGCCACGAAGATCAAAGCGAGCATGCTAAACGATTTAGGCAATGCAAATTTCGGGCGTTCAACTGCCTTCAGCGAGCCCTCGCGCAGCTTTCGCTCGATCCATGACATCGCGAAAGCTGTCACGAGCAGAACCGCGCTCGACACCACGAATGGAATGCGCGGGTCTTGATCGCGCAATGCGACGCCGAGATAAGGCGACAACGCACCGGCAAGGCCATAACCAAGCATCGTCAGGCAAGACAGGATCGGAATGGACGGCCGCGCCGCGAATTTACCGAGCAGCGCCAGCGGCGGCGCGCGCAGCGCCGATGACGTCACGACCCAGATTGCCATCATGGTAACCAGAATGATCTTCGCGTCGGGTCCAAGTTCAGCGAGATAAGGAAATGTGAGGAATGCAGCACACGACACAACCGTCAGCCAGATCACCACGCGGCTGAGACGGCCCGCGATGCGAGTCATCCTGTCGGACGCGATGCCCATGAGTGTATCGGTGACGGTGAAGATCGCCTGATCGATGAGAAGGATGACAACGACGGCACTCGCCGGAATTCCGGCCTTGGCCGCAAGTTGCGGCAGATAGATCACATAGACGGTCCAGCCGAGCGTGAAGAACAACTGGAGCAGCGCAAGATAGATACCTACGCTGCCGTTTCCGGCCACGACAGGTCCGACAGTCTTTGTCTCAGCCATCGAGTTAATTCCTCATGCCTGCAACAAGGATAGAACCGTGACTTGCTGACCCGCAAGGCTGTGCAGCTCGTGTTGCCACTCATTCGGATCGAGAGACCTGTCTTCGGCGCGACAGCATCGGCAAATTATTCAATGCAGGCACGGTTCGGCATCCGCGAACCGGCAACAAGTTCCACGCCTTTTGTCTTATGGCCAGATTTTTAACCATCTAAGTCCCTGCGAAGGCTTGGGCGATGCGTTGGCACGGAGCTTGCCATTCCTTAACCCGAGCGGCAGGCCGTTGGGGTCTGCGCTTCCAAGAGGACCAACGACTATGCGTACTTTTAAGCGTACTTCGACCGACGCAGCATTTCGCGTCATCAGCTCGGCAGCCGGCGATCTGGCGGAGCTTGTTGCCGTCTGCATCTTCATCGGGGCTGTGGGAATCTGGGCCCATATCCTCACCGTGGCCTGATTCCTTCTGGACAAAAATAAAACAGGATGCTTTTGATTCGCTGGTGAACGATCCGGCGGCCTGCACGTTGGGGATACGGGGCGGGTCACAGGAGCCGGATCATGACCACCGCAGAAGCGGCTATGGCAGTCGTATCGTTTGAAAAGCAGATGAAACACGCCCGCGAGCTCGTGGCCGAAGGTCATCGGCTTGTTCACAAGGCCCAGCACAATCTCAGCACCGGACGGGTTCTGGTCAAGCAAAGCCGCAAAATGCTGCTGACGACCCGCGAACGGATGCTGCGCCGTCCGATCATCACTAACAGCTAAGCTTCAGCTTTGAGCTGGATCGATAGGGCTCGGTGGTACGCCGCCGGCCTCAATAGCCTCGCCTGCAAGCAGACATAAATCTTCGCGGTAGCGGCCCGCGACGATCTGGACTCCGACCGGTACGCGCCCGACCAGGCCGGTCGAGACAGCCAACCCCGGCAGACCTAGAAACGGCAAGGCGATCTGCGGCAATTGCGCGCGCCACACTTTTGCAAAAGCTTCGTCGCCCTTCAGGTCTTGCCCGTAAGCAAACGGAAGTTCGCCGCTCACCGGCATCACCACCACCGGATATTTTTCCAGAAACACGAGCCAGTCGCGCGTGAGTGTCGCACGACGCGTCAGCATTTTGGAGAACGCCGCCATGTCGAGTGAGCGGGCGGTCTTCTCATGGAAGCGCAAAATGTTTAGTGCGCCCGGATCGCCTTCGCGTTCGGCCGCATCGCGCATGCCCTCATACCCATCAGCAAGCCACATCTTGACTTGAAGGTCAGCAGCCTCTTCGAACACAGGCACATCGGAAATTTCCTCAACGATCCAGCCCGCCTTCTCAAGCCGCTTGCCTGCATCCAGCACTGCGGCTTTGACTTCCGGCACCGTTTCAAGTCCGCCGGGGCGAACGCAGAGTGCGGCGCGCTTCGGCATTGGCGAACCCTCCAGCGGGGCCGGCACCCACCACGGATCGCGCGCGTCACCCTTCGACATCGCCGCAAAAGCCAGCCGCACATCCGCGATAGTACGCGCCAGCGGACCTGATACCGCCGTGATCTGCGGCCCAATCGTGCGCTCCGGCGACGATGCGTTGTAGGCAGGAATGCGCCCGAGCGTCGGACGCAACCCGTGAACGCCGCATGCATAGGCCGGATAGCGAACCGAGCCCGCAATGTCGGTCCCGTGCGCAATATGGCCTATGCCGGACGTGACCGCGGCCGCTGCCCCACCCGATGACCCGCCCGGCGTGATCGACGGATCGCGCGGATTTCGGGTATCGCCGTGCAGCAGATTGGTCGTGAACCAGCGGTACGAAAATGCAGGGGTGTTGGTCTTGCCGACAATGATGGCGCCTGCCTTGATGAGATTGTCCACCACCGGGCTGTTGGTTTTCGCAATGAGATCGCGCTGCAGCTTGACGCCGTTGGTCGTTGCGAATCCGATTTGATCGACGTTGACCTTGATCGTGACCGGCACGCCGCCAAGCATTCCGGCATCTCCACCTTTTGCGATGACTGCGTCGACCGCATCGGCCTGCGCCAGAGATTCCTCTGGCTTGTGCGCAACCACGGCGTTGATCGCAGGGTTCACCGCGTCAAGCCGCCGCAGCGCCGCCTGCGTGGCTTCGCGCGCGGAGATTTTTTTCGACCGGATATTCGCGGCAAGTGCGGTGGCTGAAAGACGCCAAATATCGTTCATGAAATCCTCTGTCCGAAAATCATTGCGGGGGGAACTGCCGCATCGCTATAGTAGCGCCGAAACGCCGCCGCTCAATGGCCCGCCTCAGGGAAGCTCATGTCAAAAATCGCTGTCACGACAATCGCTGCACTTGTGCTGGGCTGCAGCATCGCTTCTGCTCAGGACGCCGGCAACAAAGTGACGTTCACCATCGACATGTGGCGCAAGCCCGGCAGCAACAATGCGGGCCTCGTGGACATTACGGTGGACAACAAGAACGATTTCGATATCGGCGGAATTCGCCTGCGCTGCGATTACATGGCCAAGGCCGGCGGCAAAAAGATTGAAGTCGAGCAAAACATTCCGCTGAAATTGAAAGCGAACACAAAAAAGACCTTCAAGAAAACAAAATTTCCCTACATCGACACGGCCGCAGCCGACGGCACCTGCAAACTGGTCAGCGCAACAAAGACCTAAGCACCCCTCGAAGATTTTTTCGATCAGCGGCCAGAACAGCAACACGATCGCGATCGTTGTGATCGATCCGACGAGCTTGTTCGACCAGAATACGCCGATGCTGCCTTCTGAGCCGATCATTGCAAGGCGAAATGCATCTTCGGCGCGGCTGCCGAGCACCAGCGCCAGCGTAAACGGGGCCAGCGGAATCCCGATTTTCTTGAACACATAACCGACCACGCCAAAGCCCAGCATCAGCCAAATGTCGAACATCGCGTTCTGAATCGCATAGGCACCGATGGCGCACGACACCACAATCATCGGCGCAATTGCTGCGAACGGCACCCGAAGGATCGAGGCGAAAATCGGCACGGTCGTCAGCACCAGCACGAGACCGACGACATTGCCGAGATACATCGAGGCGATGAGACCCCAGACGAAGTCTTTATGTTCGACGAACAGCAATGGACCGGGGTTGAGTCCCCACACCATCAACCCGCCGAGCAGAATGGCCGCCGTGCCTGAACCGGGAATGCCGAGCGCGAGCATCGGCAGCAATGCGGCTGTGCCCGACGCATGAGCCGCGGTCTCCGGCGCAAACACGCCCTCGATGCGGCCTTTTCCGAAACTGTCCTTGTCCTTGGAAAATCGCTTGGCGAGATTGTAGCCCATGAAGGAGGCCGCAATCGCCCCACCCGGCGTGATGCCGAGCCAGCATCCGATAACGGACGATCGCAGAAGCGTCGCCCAGTAGCGCGGCATGTCCTTCCACACATTCAGCACCGTGCGCAGCGTGATGCGCGCTGCATGACCACGCAGCGCAAGCCGCTCTTCCATCGTCAGCAGGATTTCGCTAATTCCGAACAGCCCGATCACCGCGACGAGGAAGTTGATCCCGCGCAGCAAGTCCGTTGACCCGAAAGTCATGCGCAATTGTCCCGACACCGTATCGAGACCTACACCCGCGAGCAAAAGACCGAGCGCCATGGAAATGACGGTCTTATGCTTGGCCTCGCGGCCAAGACCGACGAACGAACAGAATGTCAGCAGATACACCGCAAAGAATTCCGGCGGCCCGAATTTCAGCGCGAAGCCTGCGATGCTCGGAGCCAAAAACGTAATGAGCAGCACGGCGAACAACGAGCCGATGAACGACGAGGTGAACGCCGCAGTCAGCGCCTCGGCGGCCTTGCCCTGCTGCGCCATCGGATAACCGTCAAAGGTTGTGGCCACTGACCATGCTTCGCCCGGAATGTTGAAGAGAATGGATGTAATGGCTCCACCGAACAGCGCGCCCCAATAGATGCAGGAGAGCATCACGATGGCGGATGTCGGATCCATCGTGAAAGTCAAAGGCAAAAGAATGGCGACCCCGTTCGGTCCGCCAAGTCCCGGCAGCACGCCGACGAAAATGCCGAGCACAAGGCCCACCATCATCAGCGCGAGGATTTTCCACGTCAGCAGAACCGTGAAGCCGTGCAGCAAGAGGCCAAATGCTTCCATGATCCCCTACCGCCCGAACGCCGCTTCGAGCGGTCCCTTCGGCATGATGACGTCGAATGCGATGTCGAAGGTCACGAACATGATCGCGACGAAGATGAAAGCGGTGAGCAGCGACTTCCACCAAGCAATCTTGCCGATCAGCGCCATGAAGCCCGCGATCAGAAGGAAGCTTGCGACATAAAGCCCGAGCCATTGCATGGCCAGACAAAACAGCAGCGTCGGCCCAAACACCTGCATCACCCGGCGCAATTGCGCGCGGGTGACGAATGTCTCGATACCTTCGGTGGATTTGAACAAAACACTCAAGAAACCGAACAGCGCTGCCACTACCAGAATGATCGAGAGATAGAAAGGAAAGTAACCTGCCTGCGGCCCGGTCGCGTCCCACGATGCGCCGGTACGCCAGTTGTCGTAACCGAGGACGACGGCCATGACGAACAGCAATACCATCGTGAAGAGTTCGACGGTTCGCACATTGGTGAGTGCCGGTGAATCCGGTTCAGGCGCGGTCGGATCGTCAACGACGATTTCGATATCGGACTTGCTCATAATGCTCGCGGGAGTGAGAGAGCAGAAATCCCGACGCCGTCATGAAGCGGCATCGGGATTATCTTGGGAATATCAGTTAGCGACAAACCCTGCTTCGGTCATCAGGTCCTTGTTGACCTTGTCGTCCTCTTCAAGAAACTTCAGCATGTCCTTGCCGGTCATGAATACAGGCTTGAGCGCCTGTTTCTCCATGTAGTCTTTGTACTCGGCGGTCTGCGTCACTTTTTTGAACAGGTCGACGTAAAACGCGGTTTCTTCCGGCTTAACCTTGCCCGGCAGGAACATCGCGCGCAGCATCAGATACTGCATGTCGAGGCCTTCTTCCTTGCAGGTCGGAATATCGTTCCACGACTGCGTGTCGGTCACTTTGGTTTTGTAGGCGATGCGCTCCTTGTCGAACACGCACAGCGCCCGCACCTGTCCGGCGCGCCACACTTCGAGATTTTCCGACGGATTGTTGACGTTGGATTCGGTATGCTTGCCGACAAGCTGCGTCGCAGCCTCTCCACCCGATTTGTAGGGCAGATAGGAGAACTTCGCGCCGGTCTTCTTTTCCATGAAGACCGTCAGCACGTGATCCTCGCGCTTCGATCCTGTGCCACCCATCTTGAACGGCGAGCCCGAGGCCTTTGCGGCAGCGATGAAGTCCTTCACGGTCTTCGGGCCTTCGGCGTTATCCCAGAGTACGAATTGATCCATCGCGATCACCGACACCGGGGTCAGCTCACGCCAGTTGAACGGAATCTTCGCCGACAGCGGCAGCATGTAAATCAGCGAATAGGCAATCAGCACCTTGTTGGGATCGCCGTCACTGCCCTTCATGTAAAGAAGCGCTTCCGCGCCGGACGCCGCGCCTTTCAGCGTGACAATCATCGGCTGCTTCATCAGATTATTCTTCTGAATCGCTGCCTGCATCATGCGCGCCATCTGGTCGGACGCGCCACCGGCACCGGCCGCCACAACGATTTCGACCGGCTTGGTCGGCTCCCACGCAAGAGCGGGCGTTGCGGCCAATAACGCAAGCACGCTCGTTGCCTTGATAAAGGTTTTCATTGCGTTTCTCCCTTTGATCCCTCAGCCCGGCTTTTCGCCGGTGCTCTTTATTGATTTAGTGTCCGCAAGGCCTGCGCGATTTGCAATACGACGTTCAGGCGACTGCGCTCTTCGGCCGCGCTGAATCCGTTGCCTGTCGGCCAGTGAGAACCTCCATCGCAGCCAAAACACCACCGCTGCGATGCGGCACCTTGGCGACGTCGAGCGCCATCTCGACACCGGACAATGCGCCCATCAGCATCAGATCGTTGAAATGGCCGATGTGACCGATGCGGAAGACCTTGCCTTTGATCTTGCCTAAACCAGCGCCAAGCGACATGTCGAAATTGTCGAGCACGACCTTGCGGAACAGATCGGCATCGTGACCTTCAGGCATAACGACGGCCGTGAGGATCGGCGAATAGGCTTTGGGATCCGCGCACTGGTTCTGCAAACCCCATGTCGTAAGCGCCGCACGCGCTGCTGCGCCGTAGCGCTTATGGCGCGCGAAGACGTTGTCGAGGCCTTCCTCGAACAGCATCGCAATGGCTTCTTTCAATCCGTAGAGCAGATTGGTCGCGGGCGTATAGGGCCACGAGCCGCTCTTGTTGGCTTCAATAATATCGCTCCAGTCCCAGTAGGAGCGCATCGTTGACGAAGCCTTGTGCGCGGCGAGCGCCTTTTCAGAAATGGCATTAAAGCCAAGGCCCGGTGGCAGCATCAAGCCCTTCTGCGAACCCGCGATGGTGACGTCCACGCCCCATTTGTCGTGTTCGTATTCGACGCAGGCGAGACCCGAAATGGTATCGACGAACAGCAGTGCCGGATGTTTCGCGTTGTCGATAGCCTTGCGCACGGCGGGAATATCGCTGATCGCGCCCGTGGATGTTTCGGAGTGCACGACCATCACAGCTTTGATGGCGTGGTTTTTGTCAGCCCGCAGTTTTTCTTCGATCTGGTTTGCATCCGCGCCGCGGCGCCAATCGCCCGGGAGAAAGTCGACTTCGACTTTCATTTTCTCGACCAGCACGCGCCACAGCGTCGAGAACTGGCCGATCTCCGCCATCAGCACCTTGTCGCCGGGCGACAGCGTATTCACCATCGCGGCTTCCCAAGCGCCGGTGCCGGACGACGAATAGATAATGACCGGGTTTTTAGTGCGGAAGACTTTTTTGGTTGCATCAATGACTTCGTGGCCAAGCCGCGCAAATTCCGGCCCGCGATGATCGATGGTGGGCATATCGATGGCGCGCAGCACCCGGTCAGGCACATTGGTTGGGCCTGGAATCTGGAGAAAATGCCGCCCGGTATGGATCGTCGTGTTCGGCATCAGGCCGCTCCTGCAATCTTCCTGCAAATTTTGACGCAAACTATGCTCTGGCATGCCAGCCGTCTAGAAAAATCGAAATTTCTCCCCGCCGCCTATCGGGTGCCCTAACCCACGGAAATACGGGGCAGTTTTTTGACTATTAGATGCACGCAAACCCGTATTGCGCTTGTGCTGCAGTCCGGATTACCCCGATGATTGACCCCACCTGAACCCGTTGGTTGCGGCGCAACAAGAATAGTCAAAAAAAGCTATGAACCATCCCAAGCCGATACGCACGTCCGCAGCCAACAGCGCGCTGGCGCAGCGCATGATGCGCGACATTAAAGGTGAGGTGCTGTTCGACCCGTTCGATCTCGGCCGCTACGCGACAGATGCGTCGTTCTATCAGATCAAGCCGTTTGGCGTCGTGATTCCGCGCACCGTGAATGATGCGCTGCGTGCAATGGCGATTGCCCGCGACGACGGGCGCATCGTCACCCCGCGCGGCGGCGGCACCTCGCAGTGCGGCCAGACGGTCAATGAGGGCATCGTCATCGATGTCTCAAAATATCTGAACAGGCTGATCTCGGTCGACGTGGAGAAGCGCACCTGCGTGGTCGAGCCCGGCATCGTGCTCGACGATCTCAACCGGCAACTCAATAAATACGGGTTGTGGTTTCCTGTCGATGTATCGACCGCCTCGCGCGCTACCATCGG
>JAPLPA010000361.1:0-19564 GCA_026400415.1 Afipia sp.
TGCCGGATCCGCGCATGTAATGCCAATCGACGCTGCCTTTTAACGTTAGCCAACCTCTATCGACGATAACCTGGGCGCTGTCTTTTGGAACAGAAAGATCCCATGATTGCATCTTCAACGCTCACCGCGTCGTAGAAGGCGAACTCTATATGGTGAGAGATCCACTCGAACTTTTGAAAGCGCATGCAGCAGGTGTCGATAACGTCGTATCTTTGTTAACCGACATCACAACGCAGCAAGTAGAAATGCTTGCAGCGCTCATGGACAGTAATAGATGTGAGGCAGTCTCTCTATTCTGAAGCCCCTGCGGGGGCTTTTTCTTTTTTGCGGTGCGCATGAATATTAATTGGCGGCGGAACAACCGACAATATCTCTCACTGCTTTAGAGAAGTCGTATGCTATAGGACAACCAACTTCCGGATCACCCTGAAACCAGGTAGAGTTGATTTCGTTTTGATCGATTAGACAACCGTGCAATTTTTTACGAACGATTCAACTCGTCATTGTGACTTCCAGTTTGAAGATTTTTGATGGACACGACGTCAATTGCAACAATCGGAATTGTCGCGGCCGGCGGATTTGTACGTGGTATGACCGGGTTTGGCGGGGCCATGATGATGGCTCCTGTGCTGTCCGTGTTATTAGGCCCTGTTCCGGCGGTGGTCACAACCCTGGTCCTAGAAACGGCTGCGGCGTTGGTGATGTTTGCCGACGCCATTCCTAAGGCGCGTTGGCGCACTTTGGCCTACCTCACTCTACCAGCGATCGTCACCGTTCCGCTTGGTGGTTATCTGCTACTAACGCTTGATCCTGATCTTGCACGAAAATTGATCGCCGCCGTCGTCATAGTTTTCAGCCTTATGCTACTTATCGGGTTACGTTACAGCGGGTCGCCGCGACCATTGACTTCAATCGCCATCGGTAGCGTGGTCGGCGCAATGCTCGGTGCGACGAGCATTGGCGCTCCGCCGGTGATCTTGTATTTGCTGTCAGGACCAGAGTCCGTCGCCGTAACCAGAGCCAATTTAACAATCTTTGTAACGACCATCTCCGGCGTTGGCCTTGTTATGCTTGCAACCGTCGGGGTCGTCACCACTGAGCTTGGACTTTCCGCACTCGCGCTCAGCATCGTGTTCTTGTTCGCCACTTGGATTGGCGGAAAATTATTCCTGCGATTAAGTGAAATCGCGATACGGCGTATAGCCCTCTTGTTGATGCTCACTGCAAGTATCACTAGCTTTATTTTATAGGACCGAGCGTTATCTACCGCCGATACTGCCGCCGGATGCCAGCGACCTAACTTTTTTCCTGCTCGCGCAATTGCGCCAGCTTTTCTGGAACATCAGCAGCGTTTTCTACACGCGGATCGTTACCAAACGTGTGACACTCCAAAAATACCCTGAGTTGACAGCGACGGCATATTGAGTAATCGAGTCTGCTATACACTTGGTGAAGAGCATCGGTCTTCGACCAAAAAATCCGATTATCGCCAATCTCTTCTAGATATTCGCCTTTACTCAAGAATTCCCGGGCACGTTCCTTTAGCCGAAGCAGGAAAAGCGCGCCGCCTCTCGCCCGAATTTTCCGAGCTTCGAGAGCAAGCGCTTCCGCGCCCGCAAGATCGATGAAATTGACGCCTGACATCTCGATTGCAATTTGTTTGCAGTTTGGCGTTTCCTTTTCGAGGTTACGCATCGAGTCGCGAAAACTGGCCACAGCTCCAAAGTAAAGCGAGCCGTCAAGCCTCACTAATCTAAATTGCGGACATTCTGGAAGATCTTCGCGAACATCCGTAAATTTTCGTTTGGGATTAGCGGGGTCGGGAACGCGCGGTCGAAGGTGAGGTCTGGACGTCCGGAATAGATACACGAGCAAGGAAAGTGAGACGCCTACGAAAATTGCCATTTGGATGTGAAGGAATAGCGCGGACAAAACAGTGATTGAAAACACCCATTTTTCCGAACGGCTCGCCTTCCAGAGATGAAAGATGCTCTTTCCGTCGATCAAACCCCATCCGATGAGAATGAGAGATGCGGCTACAGCGGCTTTCGGAAGATAGGCCCCCATTGGCGCTGCGATGAGGAGCAACCCGCAAAGAAAAAGGCCTGCAAAAGCCGCAGCTAACGGAGTTCTTGCGCCGGAATCGTAATTGAGCTGACTTCTATTGAATGACCCAGAGACGACGTAAGCCGAAAAAAATGAACCGATGATGTTCGCTAAGCCCTGACCGACGAATTCTTGATTGATATCGAGGTGTTGTTCCGAACGAACCGCCAACGCACGCGAAATCGAAACAACCTCGTTAAGGGCTGAAATTGCGATGGCAATCGCGGTCGGAATTAGCAGGCGCAAAGTGTCCAGATCAAAGCTTGGCGCGCTCAGCGGGGGCAGGTGTGAAGGCAGTGCGCCCACCGTCTCGAGTGTGCCGGGAGAGTACGCGTTGAAAGCCTGTGCTGCTAAACACCCAACAAGAAGAGCCGGAAGCATATAAGGAATGGGCTTTAAGAAGCGTCGCGCTAAAAGCCCGGAAACTAATGTAGCCGAGCCTACAAGTGTCGTCGGCCAGGACATGGTAGACAATGTTGAGAGCGTATTGGAAATCGTATCTATAAAATCGTGACTTGCTTCGAATTTAAGCCCCAGAAATTCTCGAAGTTGTGTTGCAATAATTAAGACCCCGACGCCCGCGGTATATCCAATGACAACCGAGTGGGAGATGAAATTGACCACCATCCCCATCCGGAAGAAACCAAGAGAGAGTTCAATCACGCCGGCCATAAAGGCAAGCGTCAACGCGAACTGTACGTATTCAGTTGAACCGGGCACGGCAACCGACGAAAGTGAAGCGCCAAGAACCAATGAAGCGGTCGTGCTCGGACCCGCAACCAAATGCCAGGACGATCCAAAAAGATCCCGTCAGTCCCGCGAGCAAGTCCGCTTGGAGCGTGGCCCGTCCGACCTTCGGAAGCCAGATCAGGAACGGAAGGTCTGCTAGCCGGCGCGCCAGTGCGACACCAACTCCCAAGCTTTCTAAACGACGCGCAGCGTCATTTTGAATATTGGAGTTTTCGTCACCCATATGCTTGCACCATCGGATTCATAAACACTTCTCGACAAGCAATCGGCTACGGGGAGATGCGTTACTGCCGACCAGAAACCGCTAAACCCACAAGTTGAGAAATTCCATTTCTGATTAACTGCGTTCGCATTGTCGGAGCGGACGGCGCGAGCATGAATCTTGACTCGCACGCGAGCGCATCGGCGTTAGCGAGATTGCAAATCATCTTTCAATGAACTTCCTGACGTAGCGCCGTGAGAAGATTCGCCTGTAGATCGACGAACTTCGCGCTCGCGAGAAATTCCTGGCCGCGCGGTTTAACCTCGTCCACTGAGACTGCGAGCTTGACCTTTCCTGGTCGGCTAGACATCAGGAGTATGCGATCTGACACGAAGATCGCTTCTGCAACGTCGTGCGTAATGAAGATTATGGTTGGCTGGTACTGGACCCACAGTTCCAGAAGGAGTTCCTGCATCATAAGCCGAGTCTGCGAGTCGAGAGCGCCAAAGGGCTCGTCCATCAGAAGGACCTCTGGCTCGGAAATGAGAGCCCGGGCAATCTGCACACGCTGCTGCATGCCTCCAGACAACTGATACGGATAGTGCCGCTCGAAACCTTTGAGCTTCACGGCATTGAGCAAAATTTCAGCACGCTTTAGATAAATGTCCGGGCTGATCCCGCGGCACTTAACGCCAAACACCACATTCTCGAGAACCGTCAGCCACGGAAAAAGAGCGGCCTGCTGAAAGACCACTGCCCTGTCGGGACCTGGCGAGAGGATCGATTTACCGTCGAGCAAAACTCGACCGCTGCTCGGAAATTCGAACCCAGCGATCATGTTCATTGCGGTTGATTTACCGCACCCCGTGGGACCCAGAATGCTGACAACTTCGGCCTTCTTGATAGCAATATTGAGCGATTTGATAGCTACCGTTGATCCAGCAGCGGACCCCGCGCTCGGATACGTTTTAGACACATCGTCAAAATTTACTTTTTCTTCGGATTGCATGTGGATCGGCCCAGGTTGCGCGGACTTAAATTGATGCTCGAATCTTCTCGGCATCGTCGCGTCGGTCTTTGTCGTTGAAATACTCATCGGCCCTTCCAATGAACGATTTTCGACTCCGCAAAGCTGAGAAGGAAGTTGAGCGCGAGCCCTATCGACCCAATCAATGCAATCCCGATGAAAACGTTGGGGATTTGAAAAACTTGCGCCGCATCCGAGATCATGAAGCCAAGCCCTTTTTGCGCTCCAACTAACTCAGCAGCGACGACGACTGCCCAGCTCAAAGCCATCGCAACTTTCAGGCCGGTAAAAATGTGCGGCAAAGCCGCAGGCAAAACGACCTTCCGAAAAATCTGCCCTTCGGAAAGGCCTAGGGTGTTCGCAGCTCGAATATACGCGATGGGTACGTGCGCAGCGCCGGCGTATGCGTTGACGTGGGCATAGTTGAATGCCGTGATAAAGATCAACACGACCTTCCCGACTTCTCCCAACCCAAAGTAAAGCACCACCATCGGAATAAATGCGATCGGTGGAATTGGCCGAATGAAAGCCATGATCGGTGAAATGGCAGCATCCGCAGCGCGGTTGTAGCCCGTCAGGAGACCGGTCGGAATCCCAACCGCAACTCCCAGCACAAAGCCAAACAAAGCTCGGAATAGGCTGATGCCGATGTGCTCCCACAGCGGGGTTCGCTGATATCCGTTCACTACTAAATTCGCAAACGCAGAGAACAGTGCTTGAGGCGAGGGCAAGTACGTCGGGCTAACTAGCCCGACGTTCGTTACGATGAACCACACGATAAAGATCGCGAGGATCGTAGCCCACGAGATCAAAACTGGAGGAATGCGGTTCAACTCATCACCTCCATCAATCGACTATTTCTTGTTCTTGGCGAGAAAATTTTGCAGCGGCTTTGGATCAATCGCCGCGGCCAACGTCTCAGGTTTAAGCGGAGCTGGAATTGTACCCAGCTCAAAAAGCATCTGGCTTGCAAGGATCGCTTGACCCGCGAGTCCACCAGTTGGGTTCACGAGTGACCATGGCGAGTTAGGATCTAGCTGTTGCTCAAACGTAGGTAGGTGACTGCAGCAGTGCTTCTCGTAGAACTCTTTGGCGACAGCCGGGGAGATTTGAAGCTGCCTCGTAAGCGCATCGATCGCCACCTGAGGATTTTTCGCGATAGCTTCGCGGGCTTCGGCTTGTACTGCCAATAGCTTCTCCGGAACGCTGGGATACTTGGCAATATAATCAGGACGCAGACCGTTGATGCTGGGGCAGACGCCGCCGTATTCCGAATCCCAAGAGACAACTTTGACGCCCGCTGGAACATTTAGCGTCCAAGGAGCCCAGCCGACGGCAGCATCGATCGCGCCGCCTGTGAACGAGTTAGCAAAGAGTGGCGGAGCGATGTTAACGACGTTCAGCTTGGCGTAGTCGACGTTTGCCTTCTTAGCGATCAGCTTCAGTGATACTTGAGAGCAGGTACCGGCAGTCGCGCCAATTGTTTTAGCTTTAGCAATGTCCTTGTAGCTCGAGATACCGCTGGAGGCGGTCACCATGAGACCTTCCCCCTGACCGTTGTCTACCTCCCAGGAAATGATCTTGAGCGGGATATCCTGACCAAGCGCAAAAACAAACGCTAAGCCCGTAACAACTTGATCGATGCTTCCACTTTTGAGTGCAGCAAGCAGCGGAGCACCGCTGGTGAACCAATGAATCTTCGGGTCGAGACCATGCTTTTGATAGAGGCCAAGATCAGACGCGACATACGTCATAAAATAGCCCGCACTCGGGCCGCCGATGTTGATCGGTATTAATTCCTTAGAGTTTGAAGTCTGCGCCGTCGCCGCGCCGCTCCAGACCATTAGGCCTAAAGTTAGCCCAAGTAATTGTCGGAAATTCATGGCCATCTCCTCCTCCCTGTTATGTTTCGCGTCGCTCCCACCATTTTTATTTTCATCGTACTTTCAGCGACCTGCATCTACAATTGCATATTATTTTTGAATCGTTGCGTTTCGCGCATCGCACCTCGTCTGAACGGTGCAGTGAAACCGATTTTATACCGCAATGCAAAGAGTGACCGACGACACGCTAACGTGTGAAGTCGGTAATGATCCGGCCGATTGTCGCCGCTAAAGTTGAGCGACCTCAATTTTCTTCGATGGTTTTGATCGAGGCCAGCAGCTGAAATGTCGCAGGCTGGGGAATGGAGAGACAGATCGCGTCGTTCAGTCGTGGAGCGTGCTGTCTGCTTATAATCCCAAGAACACTGTCACTCACGGCTCAATTCTGCTCGCCCAATGCCGTCGCCATCGAGCTGCTGATCGTCGTCCAAGGTGACCACAACTTTTGATAGTTTTCCGGTAAAAGCGAATGGCGCGACATAGTCGCTGACCGGAGTGCCGCGATCGCAACCAATATCGCACCCCGCCCACGAGATGAGAGATTTAAAATGCCTCTTTGAATCGATAGAGCCCGCATGTTTTCCATCGATCAAGAGCGTATAGCGACTGAGGAGTGCGTCCCCCGTCAATGAACGCTGAAGTCGGTCCACACGCAATTCAAGTTTACGAGCTGATTGGGGAATGCGTCGATCCGATACGACGGTTTCGTGCATCCCGCCGAGATTGAGATCGTGCACTAAGTAACCATCACGAACAAACAAAGCGTACCCCGTGGTAGCGTCACCATGGGCAATAAGGACGCCGCTATCGTCTCCCGACATTTCGACGTCGGCCTCGATGGTATAGCTTCGACTTCGGACGTCGGGCGCCAGATCGGTCGGGACATGGCCAACACCGCTATAGAAGACGAACTTGCGTCTCTCTCCCAAAATTCGTGCGGCGTTTTCAGTAAACCGCGGTCCAAATCTGTCGTCGAGCGGCAGCACTTTATGTTTTGCCGCTTCTTGCCACCAAAGCGCAATCAACCTATTGAGGCGCCCCGGTTCCTCGAGTGCAAGATCCTGCGTTTCAGAAAAGTCCTGATCGAGGCGATACAGCTCCCACTGGTCGTCATCGAATGGGGTCCCAGGGGCGTGGTAGGCCACAGCCTTCCAACCGTCTTGCCAAATTCCACGATGCCCAAACATCTCGAAGTATTGAGCAGCGCCTTTGCTCGGCGCTCGCGCATCATTGAAACTTTGCGCGAAGCTTACACCTTCGATTGGCATTTGCGAGATGCCGCTTATTTGGGTCGGCGCCTTCGCACCGACCACTTCCAAAAGCGTCGGCAACACATCACTTGCATGAGCAAATTGATTTCGTATTTCACCGCGCGCGCGGATACCCTTCGGCCATGAAATCACGAGGGGGTCGCGAATTCCGCCTCCATGAGTGTTCTGTTTGTAGCGTTTCAATGGTGTGTTTGAGGCCATGGCCCAACCGAGCGGAATATTGGCGTGGCTCCCAGGGCCACCAATGGTGTCAAATCGCTCTAGCTTTGTGTCGAACGATTCCTCTTGATAATTATAACTTCCAAGCGTGTTCACGGCGCCAAGTGGCCCTCCCTCCTGGCTTGCTCCATTGTCAGACATCACGAGAATGATTGTGTTATCGCGGGCGTTCGTGCTCTCGAGAAAATTGAGCAATCGCAGAATTTGTTGATCAGCATGATCGAGCATCGCGGCATATGCCGACTGAAGTCTCGTAAAAAGCCGCCGCTCCGCTTTGGAGTGTTCATTCCAAGCGAGCACGCCAGTATTACGCAAAGAAAGCCGTGTTCCCGCCGGCACAAGCCCCATGTCTTTCTGAGTTGCTAAGCGGACTTGACGCTCAACATCCCATCCCGTCTCAAAGACTTCATCGTAGCTGTCGATTAAACTTAGAGGTGCTTGGTGCGGTGCGTGACATGCGCCAAACGCTAGCCATGTAAGCCATGGCAATTCTGGCCGCTGTGCTGAGTGATCGGCAATAAATTGAATTGAACGATCAACCAAATCCGCAGTCAGATGATAACCTGTCTCGAATGTGCCCGGAGGATCTACCCGCGAATTATCTTGAAGCAGTTCCGGCGTATAGTGATCGGTCTCGGCGTTCATAAAGCCGTAGAATCTGTCGAAACCGCGTCCGAGGGGCCATCCGTCGAACGGTCCTGTTGAGCCGATTTCACTCATCGGCGTAACGTGCCACTTACCGCAGAAATAATTTCGATAGCCGTTCTGGCGCAGAATTTCTGCCAGCGTCCCCGCTTCGCGCGAAATCTTGCCTCGATAACCTGAGTAGCCGCTATCGAAATTTGCGAGACAGCCCATACCCACAGAATGGTGGTTGCGACCTGTCAGGAGTGCAGCCCGTGTTGTGGAACACATTGCTGTTGTGTGGAAGCCCGAATAGCGAATTCCTTCCGCTGCTATCCGGTCAATTGCGGGCGTCCGAATGGGAGAACCGTAACAACCGAAATCGGAGAACCCGACATCGTCAAACAAGATGAGGAGAATGTTAGGCGCGCCCGACAGAGCATTTATCGGCTCCGGCCACCAAGGCATCGACTCCGCTAGAGTACGTCCGATTTTCTCGCCTTCGTTGTTGGTAGCCAATTGCTCGATCCTCACGATCGTTTCAAATCTTGCAGTCAAAGTTCATGGGTTCGCGGAATAGGAAGTAAGCTCACGGGCCTTGTGCGCTCCCACTTAGTCAATTTGCGCTTGAGACGAAGATTCGACCTCGTCACGATTTGCCTCGCTCTTGCGTCGCGTGACCAGCAGGAGCTTCTCCGATGTCGCGCGCGCCTCGGGCGGCGACAACGGAGTTATCTTGCACGTGTCTGCATTTAGCCGCGTGATGGCAACCGCCGCGCTCTTGGCATTGGGAACGACGCCAATTTTGTTAATGCGTATTTTGACCCATCGGGCACCAAAATCGACGAGAGCAACATTCGCTGCGTGCTCGGCCAGGGTCTCGATAAGATTGAAATGCCGGCTGATCGCAAGCTTTCTGAGAGCTTCTGCGAGACCAGCGTAGTCGATCGTGTCGCCAACTTGATCGCTTTGAAAGCAAACTTGAGTCGACAGCCCCACCTCAACATTGAGGGCCACGATCTGCTTCTGAGCCTTTTCGTGTGGATAGACACCCACGAACGCCGGGATGCGAAGATCCTCAATGATCACGCGATCGCCTACGAGTGCCTCCGGAGCTGCAAGATAATCTTTCATGTCAAGTCCGATCCGTTGAGAACTCAGCAAACACACGCCGAATGACCGTAGGCAATAATGCCGCCGCTTTGCGGTCTCCCAGACGTAAGTCTTTAAAAACCTCTGAAGCAGCTTCGACCACACGTCGATTTAAGCCTTCCGGCAACGTCTTCAGTGCTGGAGGTTGAGCAGCTGAAGGAGGGGGTGGAGGCGTAACACGGACGATGCTTTGGGTGGGACGCTCCGCGACTGGCGCACGGCTCTGAACGCCAACGCCTTCAAAACGAATCGAATGTTTCTGCGCTAATTCGCGGGCTTCATCCGTTACAGTACAATTCTCCGGAATACTGATGCTGCTTTCATCGTGAAGCATCGCGGAACTCACATCAGAAGCGGTGATAAACTGTCTCGAAAGAATCCTTTCAGCCCGGTTAGACATTTTTAGTCTCCCTTTGCGATAGCTGCCAACTTTCGGCGGTTGGAACGGATTGCATCAACGACCGCTTGCAGCAATGGATCCTCTGCGATCACGCGACGGGATTGGGTAGCGAGTGAATTGACTTCTTTCGCGGTGATCTTCGTTGGCGCAGTCGGGTTATTTCTACTTGCTGCAGCGGCTTCCGAAGGCACCGATACTTGAGGCGGTTGGTTTCGGCTTTCGGATTCTGGCGGGGTCTGCGGCTGCTTGATAACTAAGCCCAGGTCGTGGGCCTTTTCTTTCGCGGCATCCGTGATGACCAAGCCATTGACTTGAACAATTTCTCGCGCTCCGGCTGCCGCCAAGTCCTCAACTTCGCGTTCAGTAAGAAAGCGCTTTGCAGTAAAGAGCCGTTCCTGAGAAGGACGGAAATAAGCCATTTGCTCTGCGCCTCTTAGGCTTCAACAGGAGTGCGTGCCAGTCGCGCCATGACGCGCGCGACAATCTCATCGACGGTCGGCTCCAGACCGGCAGACGTACCCTCAGGCACCATAGGACTTGACGAAACGATGTGAGGCTTGAGTTCCCACGCAACGCGCTTGCGATTTATGAGATGCGTAACCGTTATATTGTCCCCGACAATGGCTCCGCCGATTCCTCCCGTACCAAGTGTGAGCGACGGAGCAAATCCGCAGGTGTAGCCAATACTACCCAGCGTCGACACAGAATTTACGACTATGCGAAACGCTGGAAGTTGCGCTGCCATCTGTTCAACTTGCGGCACGTTCCGCGAATGAATGACTGCTGAATGCCCGTCCCCACCAAAGCGAAGTATTTGTACGCACAAGTCAGTTCCGCGTTGCACATCCGGTGCAATCGCAAATCCCAACACAGATGTTAACTTCTCACGGGAGAGCGGAAAGTCCTTTCCGACTCCTGCGATCGGCACCACGAGAACACGAGTGCCGGCGGGGATTTTTAAATCAATAAGACTTGCTAGCGCCGCAGCTGTCTGGCCGACGGACTTTACGTTCATGCCGCCGTCTGGATGAAACAGCACGGATGCTAATTTGTGATGATAAGCCTCAGGCACCCAATACGCGCCTTGCGCTTCCATACGGCTGCGCAATTCAGCAGCGATCGGCTCGTCGGCTACGACCGTTTGTTCTGTCGCGCAGATCAAACTGCAATCGAACGACTTGCTATTGACGAGGTCTCTTGCAGCTTTCTCGATGTCGGCACTGCGATCGACCCATGCGGGAACGTTGCCCGGACCTACCCCATAGGCTGGCTTGCCCGTACTGTGGGCGGCGCGAACCATCGGCCCACCGCCAGTGGCAAGAATCACATTGACAGCGTGGTGACGCAACAGCTCCTGAGTTCCCGAATATGACGAGCCGTCGAGACAGCTGATTAAGCCGGGAGGCGCGCCGGCGGCTTCCGCAGCCTGCGCAATGATATTCATGGTTTCGGCAGTACATTTTGCGGCAGACGGGTGCGGCGACACGACAATGCCATTTCGCCCTTTCAGAGCGATCAATGCTTTGAAAATTGCTGTCGAGGTCGGATTCGTCGATGGCGTGAGCGCCGCCACTACGCCCATGGGCTCTGCAATAACGACCATCTTTTTTTCTTCGTCGCGTTCAATGACGCCAACCGTAGGGACGTTACGAATTGACTCCCAAACGTTGCGCGCGGCGAATTCGTTCTTCAAAACTTTATGCTCAGGATTCCCGTAGCCCGTTTCCTGGTGTGCCATTTCGGCAAGGCGGCGCGCAGCACTAAATGCCGCCTTGGACGCAGCCGCACACACGGCGTCTACGGTCGCTGCCGTTGCTTTAGCAAATTCGCGTTGCGCTTCACGACATCGATCAGCCAAATGCCTCGCTTGCTGGACAGCCTTCAAGTCCTTGTCAAAGTTTGTCATGCATTTGTTTCCGACTTGGCGAATGTCAGCTTGCCGCTAACAGCGGTGGAATCAACGATGCCGATGATTGTCGCGTCCACGGGAGCTGAACGCGTTCCGTCGGTCTCGCGGGCAGCACTGCCTAACGCAACGAGGACAATTTCGCCTTCACCTGCACCGACAGTATCAACAGCTACGAAAGATTCTCCCGTTGGCTTTCCATCGTGCGAGGACCGCCTCACGAGCAATAGTTTACGACTGTGAAGCCGTTCGTGCTTCACAGTCGATACGACCGTTCCGATCGTTCTGCAGATTAGCATTCGCGGCTCCTAGTTCTATTTTTCAACGCCAGTGATCGCCTCAATAGCCGCGACAGACGCAAGCTGCGCAGTGCGGGCCTCCGCTTCAGTGCCCGCCATGAAAAGCCGGCCGAACCGCCCGACATCTCGCAAATCAACAAGGCGCACGTTGGCCGACTTCTCAGCCTCGTTTGCCGCTATGTCGACGTACGCCGCTGGCGTCACCTCAAGGACAAAAAGTGACTCTCCGGGAACGAGCATACTGCCTCTGCGCGAGCGGTTGATCAGCTGCGCCTGATAAGGAGACACATTAGTAATAACCTGAACGGACGCTACCTTGGGTCGGATCCGATCTTCCTCCTTCATGCCCAAGCGCTCCAAAATGGTGCGCCCAGCTTCGCGGACCGACTCTTGCGACTCCGAGTGCACTTCGAGGACACCGAATTCGCGTTCGACGATCTGCACCCCAGGCTTCACATCCGTCGCCTTCAGGGCTATGTCTACGACGCGAAACACCTCGTTACCCGGAGCGACCTCGACATAGAGTTGCGCCATACCGGCTACCGGAATATCGCCAGAGGTCACCGTGCCGAAGTACGCGGCATATTGCGGTTGCATCCGGTCGATAAAGAAGTACGCGCGCAATTGCACGCTATTGGGCTCGGACATGTAGCCTCCTTACTTGAGCTGGCGACGTTCCTGCGGACCATCAGCGGATGGTGACGGCAAGATCACATGCAGATCGCTGTGCGGACGTGGGATCACGTGCACAGAGATGAGTTCGCCAACACGCTTCGCTGCTGCGGCACCCGCATCGGTAGCTGCTTTAACCGCGCCGACGTCACCGCGAACCATGATCGTGCAGAACCCGCCGCCAATGAGTTCTTTGCCGATCAACTGTACGTTGGCCGCCTTGACCATCGCATCCGCCGCCTCGATTGATCCGACAAAGCCGCGAGTTTCAACAAGACCCAGTGCAATATTATCGATTGCCATACTTCCTTTTCCTTCCTTGGTGATGAGTTGTTAGCCGCCTCAGGCGAACCACTTCTAAGTTTAGTTAGTGGTAGTACTTTCGGTTGCTTGGTTGAGCCGCGCCACGATATCGCCCAGCTTTTCATCGCCGATCGAAATTGTGTGAGCGGAACCAGGAAATGCAGATGTCTCAACGTTCTGCTTAAACAGTCGGAATCCATCGCGCGCGGCATCGTCCAGCGCAGCAAATTGTTGCACGAATTTCGGTGTGAACTTCTCGAACAGTCCCAACATGTCTTGGGTGACAAGGCCTTGGCCGTCGCAATAGGCGCCCGCACCAATTCCAATCGTCGGTATGGGGACGAGTTCTGTGATAGCTGCCGCTATTCGATCTGGAATGCATTCGAGCACAAGCGCGAATGCTCCAGCATCCGACAGCGTGAGCGCGTCATTAATGATTGCGATCGCCGAATCTGCGTCTTGCGCGGGGGCGCGATAGCTTCCGGTTCGCGCCGCGAGTGCCCTCGTTAAACCAACATGAGCAATCACCGCGATGCCAGCTGTTGTGAGAGCGCGCACTATCGGAGCGAGCTCGGCCCCTCCCTCGATCTCTACGGCTTCAGCGCCGCCATCGCGAACCAAACGGCCAGCGTTTTTAATGGCTTCTTCTGGGGTGGTGTATGACAGAAAAGGAAGTGACGCGAGTACAAGACTGGACGACACTGCGCGCCGCACCGCACGCGTGTGGTACACAACTTCATCTACAGTTACCGACAGCGTATTTTCACATCCCATTCCAACGCTTGCGAACGCATCGCTGACAAACACGATGTCAATTCCCGCCTGATCGGCACACGAGGCGAAAGGAAAATCGTAGGCGGTCACGAGTGTGATCAGATCGCCTCCATTTTTCCGAGAACGGATAGCTGCGGGCGTGATCTTCCGGCGACTTTTTGTTTGTTCGGCGGCCATAACTTTTATTTTCAACCCTGCGAGAAGTTGGAAGAGAAGTTTCGCAAGGCTTAGCAGCGCAAAACGAAGTCGCCCAATGCATTTGTAAATCGATTTCGTTGCGCGGTGTGCAAGTTAGGTTTCATTGCGCGGGCTGCATTATATCTTCGTGCACAATGCATTGGAGCAGCTGGCGCGCGGATGCTATTCAGTTCGTATCCTTCACTGGAGATGATTTCATGAGTGCAGCTGCAGCAAAGCGTCGCAAAGTCACAGTCAAAAATATTTTGGATAAGAAGGCTAGGAAAGAGCCTATCGTCGCGATTGGCGTCTACGACTCTCCAATGGCGGCTATTTCTGATGAGATTGGCTTTGACATGCTGATCAATGGTAATGCTGGGCCGATGTCCCTTCTCGGGCATCAAACTCCAATCACTGTTCGCTTTGAAGAGCAGCTAATTCTGACGCAGGCAGTAAGTCGCGTAACCAAGTACGGCATGGTCGTGGGGCATATGCCTTATATGACGTATCACTTCTCTACCGAAGACGCGATTCGTAACGCGACCCGCCTGATCGCAGAAGGTGGAGCCGACGCTGTAAAGTGCGAAGGCAACAAACATACAGCCAAGACGGTAGCTGAGATTGTACAGGCTGGCATTCCTGTCATGGGACATATGGGCATGCAAGCCTCGCGGAAATTGGAGCAGAGCGGGTTCGGATTTAAGGGACGCACTGCCGGTGAGGCTGCAAAAATCGTCGAAGATACGCGGGCCTTCGTCGAGGCCGGTGCGTTCGCGGTTATCATTGAATATGTGCCGCAAGAAATTACGCAGTATCTCGCCAAAACGCTTCCGATTCCCGTCATCAGTGTTGGCGGGGGCGCTTCGCCGGACGGCATGTATCTTATTAGCGGTGACGCAGTTGGTTACAGCGCCTTTCCGCGGCCAAAACATGAAGGTAGTTTTGTCGACGTACGTCCGATGATTCAGCAGGGCTTGCGCCAGTACAAAGACGAGGTCTTGTCGAAGAAGTATCCATACGAGGAATTCGTGCAGCACATGACGCCGCAAGAACACGACAAGTTCCTCGAAATAGTCGGCAAAACGGCCGCCTAACGCCAGAAGAGGCTTCGCGGTGGAAATCGACAAAGCACATTGGGCGAGCAGCAATCTATGGAGACGTCGCCAATGTCGCGCGAGACCACTTACCGCAATCAGATTCGGGAATCTCTTCGTACAGGAAAGTTCTTGTACACACTTGAGTACGTCCCAGATCTTGTTGGGAAGCCGGATGCTCTGGACGAACTGGAACGTAACTCAGAACTGGTGGGACGCGACTCCCGCATAGCCGGCGTAAACATTGCCGATCGCGTAAAGGCGCTCAACTCGATCGACACCGTTACTTGCGGCCGCATTGCCGCGGACGCCAGCGGAAAGGTTCCGCTTCTGCATTTGGCAGGTAAAGATCGGACACCAGATCAAGCGCGCGCCGTGATCGCAAATGCATTGTCCCAAGGGCTGGACAATATGCTTTTCATCACGGGCGACGGTGTGACAGAGAAAAGACACGACCGCATTCGCTACCAAGAATCAGTCGTCGCAATTCACGATGCGAAGACCATAGCGCCAACAGCGTTGGTTGCGGCCGCTATCTCCCCGTTCAAATATCGCGAGGAAGAACTGGCGAACCAGTACCTCAAGATGGCAAAAAAATTGAACGTTGGCGCCGATTATCTAATCACCAACTGCGGATGGGATATGCGCAAGCTGGCGGAGCTTGCGTGGTATCGCAATGCCCGAGGCTTCAAAGCGCCTTTGGTGGCGAATCTATTGATGCCGACGATGGGTTGGGCGCGAGGAATTCACTCTCGAAGGTTGCCTGGCGTGTTTATGTCGGACGACCTTTTCCAAAAAATCTGCGAAGAGCACAGCCAAGGTAAGGACGTCGCCAAACGCTTTATCTGGAATCGCCTGGCCTTGCAGATCGTCGGCGCGCAGCATTTGGGATACGCAGGAGTTCACCTGAGCGGGATTGCGCAGTACGAAGACCTTTGCGCAGCAATCGAGGCTGCCGACGAATTAGCAAGAAAATTACCGACGCTAGAGTCCTGGCAGCAGGCGTGGAACGACGCGCATCGACTGCCTAATGGTCACACGGTCGATTTCGCCCCCCCTGGTGGATTATATTTGTTCAAAACAGAACCTCAGATAGGAAGCTTGAAGTCTTTACCGAAGTTCGGCGACGCGACGCCAACCGAAGCAGAGGTGGCCAAATTTTCCCGCATGAAGTTCTTGCATCATGCCGCGTTCGAAGAGGGTTCGGTCGGCGCGTCCGTTTTTGGATCCGCCGTTCGCGCATTGGACAAAACCGAACTGGGAAGATCCGCGCTCCTTGAACTGGAAAAAGCGACGAAGAAACCTGTCCTTGGATGCGAGACATGCGGATTTTGCCGTATCGAATATCTTTTCTACAACTGCCCTGAAACGTGTCCAAAAGGACTAGCGAACGGGGCTTGCGCCGGAACAGACGAGAACACGTGCGAATTTAAAGACCGCGAGTGCATTCACAATCGCAAATATCGATTGGCGAAGAACCTAGGAAGACTTGATGAACTAGAGAAAACTTTTGTTCCATCTGTCGAAGGAACCCGCGGCACGTCCTCATGGATCAATCACTTCGAGGGCAAGACACCGAAAGTATCGTGAGTTCTATCAAAGCAGCTAGTCGGTCCCAATTGCGTAAGGCGAAAGAAAATCCTCGGCGTCGCCTTTCATGATGTCCGAAGCAATCTTAATTAGCAATTCAGCGCCAGGTGCAAGCATCATGTCCCGCATCCGCACTACTCCCATGTGGGTTGTCATGGTCAACGGTTCGGTGAGTTCGATTTCCACAAGAATACTGTTCTCACGTGCTTCACGAAAAGCAACTCGCGGCCCCACGACGATCAAGTCACAATTTGCCGCTGCGCGCTCCAACGCGCGCATGTTGTCACATTGCACGGTGAACAGGGTTCTCGGATCCCCCTCGAATTCAAGCCATTGTGTAAATTCAGCCAAACTCATGTCAGGCATTTTGAACGAACCGATTGAATATTTAAGTAGATCACGCGGGCTTATCGGTTGCATTACAAGAGCCGGATGTTCGCGACGAACGAACATGCCAACTCTAAACTCCGGCAACGCGTCGATGATGAGTCGATCGCTTGATATCAATTCTCGAATATCACCAATGAAAAAATCTAGTTCATCCGCTTCCAACGATCTAACCAGGTTTCTCCAATGAGTGATTTCGACGCGGGTGCGAATGCCAGGATGGTCGCGCGTCGTGCGAGTCAGAAGCGGTTCAAGCAGAACTGCGGCCGGTATCGGGCCAAAGCCGATGGCAATCTCGGCGAACTCGTTCGCACGCATGCGCTCGACGTCACGCTCCAATTTCGCAGCCTCAGCGAGCGTTCGCTGACCGCGTTCCACAACGATTTTCCCATAAGCGGTCGGGGTAATTTTCCGCTGCCCCCGGTTAAAAAGTTCGACGCCGAGACTTTCCTCAAGCGATTGGATGCTACGGCTAAACGCTGGTTGACTTAAATTAACGGCTTCTGCAGCTTGAGCGAAACTACCGTGCTTCGCGAGAGCGACGACATGTTTTAATCTTCGAAAGTCCATCAGGACCCTCCCCCATGCCAATAAAAGCCGACACTCGTGCCGAATTGAATTCGCCCGAATCTACGCGTTCTGTCGAGGGCATTTTCGCCTGTGACGGGAGCCTGGAACGCCAATATTTGAACTATCTTGAGCATATCCTCGAACATGGCGATCTTAAAGAGGACCGAACAGGTATCGGCACCCGCTCCACCTTTGGCCTACAGATGCGATTTCCCCTGAGCAGCGGATTTCCGCTGTTCACTACTAAGCGCCTGCATCTTAAATCCATCATCTATGAACTGCTCTGGTTTTTGCGCGGCGAAACCAACGTAAGGTGGCTGCAACAGCATGGCGTGTCGATTTGGGACGAATGGGCGGACGAGAACGGCGATTTAGGGCCGGTGTACGGCAAGCAATGGAGACGCTGGACAAGCCCTGGCGGGTCCGAAATCGACCAGATATCCGGCGTCATAAACTCGCTCAGAACAAATCCACATTCCCGCCGCCATATGGTCGTCGCTTGGAATCCATCCGACATCCCGCACATGGCGTTGCCGCCGTGCCATGTAATCTTTCAGTTTTACGTGGCGAACGGAAAGCTCTCTTGTCAGCTTTATCAACGTAGCGCCGACATGTTTTTGGGCGTGCCGTTCAACATCGCTTGCTATTCGCTACTGACGTTGATGATTGCGCAGATTGTAAATCTGCAACCGGGCGATTTCGTCCATACGTTAGGCGACGCTCATATCTACGCTAATCACACCGAACAGGTTCGTCTGCAGCTCTCACGGACGCCGCGCCGACTGCCTCAGATGCACCTGAACCCAGACGTGAAGGATTTATTTGCTTTCACATTTGAGGACTTCAAGCTCGAAGGATACGATCCCTATCCTAGCATCGCCGCGCCGGTAGCAGTGTAGTTCTGTTTGAAAGCCACTTCCTCGCACTCCGCGTTTCAACGCGCTCAGGAACTCAAAAACTGGGAGAAAGGTCGGCGTAACCGGACCGTGCAAACTCTTGCGCCTATGCATGAGAGCGGCACTTTGACCGCGACGAGAGTTTGACCAAGAGTCTGGAACAGGGGGCCGCTAATGATCGTCTTGCCCAAGCAACCGGATGCTCAATAATAACCGCATCAAGCGGAAGCACCGAAGCCTTTGAAGGTTTCCATCGTCACGGTCTTTTCACCTACAATTTGCTTGATGCCATTGGACGCGGTGATGGCGGTAATAACGGTACGATCGAAGTCAGCGAGCTTGCTGCATTCGTTTTTGCGCAGGTCAGTTCAACCAGCGAGAGGGTGTTCAAGCAAAGGCAGGAACCGTAGATAAAAATCAATCTGAACTATCCGCTAGCCAAGCAGACCCGAGTTCTTCAGGACGATTTGCCGCTCATCGCACAAGATACGGCGCCGACCGTTCAATTGACGCAGGAAGCCCAACTCCAGATCAAGCCAGCAAGCGGAGCCACAGTCGTTCGCAGCCTGTCACCTAAGACACTCGTAACAGTCCTTAAAGTGAGAACGTCTGGTCATTGATTGCAAGCGAGGGCAAGCTGGTGGGTTACGTCGCAACGAGAGACCTCGCGCCGATACAGTGACGGATGTCCGATGTTGGGATGGACCTACTTCTTCCCCGCGATGTCTGTTCGGGGTCAAAAGCGACCGTTAAGGAAAGCGACCGTTATGTCCGCTAAACGCCCGATAGCAGAAGTCGCAATAAACGCCTTCGGTATGCGTGAGGGCATCGATCCGTAAAACATAAACGCTGGTTTATGTTTTAATCTTTTTTAGACTTGTCGCAACGCTCGTCGATTAGTACTTCGATTTTATTTCGCATCAGCAAACGCAAATGCATTAATCAACACGTTGTTTGGTTCCTGCAATAAAATCTGCCAGGTCCTTTCTAATTATGGAGTCTCTAGCTCGGATGGCCTTCGTAATATCGGCTAAGCTGGATTTATTTGGCTCTGTAAGCGTCTCGTTCAGCGACAGCGCCGCCTCCCAATCGCCTCTTTCAATCTTTCCTTGCTTGAACTCATGAACTTCTTTCAGAAAATCCCACATCGGATAATCACTTTTGGAGATGTTAAAGGATTTATCTAGAAGAGAGCAGTTGCCTAGCGCGTTTATAAAAATAATAGCCTCAAATCGTGACTCAAATTCGGCAGGCGACACCAG
>JAPLPA010000361.1:19610-22599 GCA_026400415.1 Afipia sp.
CCTCTAATTTGCTTGTGCGTTTCCGTCCCGTTCGCATCGAGATAGAGGAATATTTCCATCGCGCCTCTTCAAGTCGATGCCACACCCACAAAAGTGGATAGTAAACATGAACACGCGTTCTAGAAAGCACCACGGTGTTATTAATACGCTCAATAGCTTTAATTGAAACGCGCTCCATAAGTCGACCAATGCCGTCGTCTACCGTGGAGATAAATTGTGTTGCGTCTGACTGACTGAGCTTAACTTGAAAACCGTGAAGGTCGGTCGCAAAGTTTTGGAAATTAAGAACCGCACCATCCGCCCAAACATTGGCCCACTGTGAACCAAATACCCAGCGATCTAAAAACTGAACTGCGCGAAGGCCTAACTGTTTTTCAATGCTGTCACGCTGAGTCACCGTTAGTCCGCTAGAGATCGCTTCAAGGCGACCAAATACCAGGCCGTACCACGTTAGAAAGACAATAATGGCGTTGAATGATCCTTGGTTTTCTAGCAACTCTCGTTCTTTTACTAGGTCAGCCCCTCGCACAAGTAATGGCTTTAATTGACTCCACATTGAAGCGACGGATGAAGCCATAGATCGAACTACCGCGCCTTTTAGCAAATCCTTTGAATCTAGTAGATTTCCACCGCGGTGACTAACCGACCATACGAAAGAAATCAGACGAACAATTTCATCTATTTCTAGAATGAACCCACGGTCTTCGAGCGCTGACCGAAACTCTTCCAAGCTTTGTCCCGCAGACTTGCCATCAGTGTGAGCTGGAAGCCAACCAACTTTTAGCCAAGCAAGTGTGATTTCTTCTCTGGTTAAAGTTCGACCCGCAGTGTTGAGACGCGTAAAAATATTCACGATAGCGTCGCTGTAATCGTCTTTGCTCCACTGCGGAGTTAATTCAAAGGATTCGATTTGTAGCGCATGAACAAAGCTGTTCGTTTTCACATTTTCAACAACCTTCATAAATTCAGCGAGTGGATCCAACAAAGTTTCTATATTTGCATCGTCTACTCCATGCTGCCCCAGCATCGGCTCGATGATTTTTTTATACTCCCGCTCTGATAGATCCTTTTGAACTAGGTCCCAGAGGCGAGACAACCTGATGAACCGCCCGGGATTCTTTTTTGCCGTCATCACCGGAAAAATGTAGTTGGCCGGTCGCGGCTCCGTAGATTGGTCGGAAACTTCGTCCAGGATTGCCCAATCGAGAATTTTTCCAACTTCTATTTTTCTGACGGTATCGTTCTTCGCTTTGAGCTCCGTTTGAAATCCCATCAGATCAATACATAGCGAAGCCTTAGACCAGTGGTTGCTCGGCCTCACTCGACGGTCCTGCAAATCCAGCGCCCAATCGGTGTCGTAAAGCTGAAATCCCCATTGATCACCTCCTAAAGCGAGAATTAGGCTCTGAACTCGCTGTTGCCCGTCGAGTACCATTTGATACGTAGCCGGCTGCCCAAGCGCCGACGTTGTCGAACCCTGACTATTTCCGGTTCGATCAATGACCTGCCAAAATGGTCGATGCGGGATACCGTCGCCGTCTTGGAAGCAATCGGGTTTTACCTCCCAGAGTAGGAGCGAGCCGAATGGCCAACTACGAAATAAAGAGTCGATCAGCAAAGTAACTTGACGAGGGGTCCAAACGTACGGTCGCTGAAGATCCGGAATTACGTAAGTGGCATTTGTCGTCGCCTTTTTGATGATCTCTGACAAAGGCTCCCGCTTAGAGTCATACTTTATGCTCATGCGTCTTTCCTCTAATGATGCCGCCCGGCGAACGAGCCCGCAACGTCAGCTGACTACGCTGGTCCGCTTCAAGTCAATTTCGGAAATGAGATGATCTAAAATTTATTGCGTTTCTTTCCCAGAAGCACACAGCGCCCAAAGCACAGCTTCTGATTAGCCAAACGTTGTCTTCGAGGTCGGCTTAGTGGATTGCTAGATCTTGCCGAAGCCGATCGCAATCTTCATGACCAAACTCGTCGCATACTATCGAGTGTCGACGGAACGACAGGGAAAGTCGGGCCTGGGGCTTGCTGCGCAAAAACGAAAAATCAATGACTTCATCCGAACGCCGGATCAACTCATCGGCGAATTCTGCGAAATCCAATCCGGTAGAGACGACAACCGCATCGAACTTCACAAAGCGCTCGCTCTAGCCAAACGCGAAACGGCAAAGCTTATTATTGCCCGCCTCGATAGATTTTCTCGTCGCGTAAGCTTCATCGCGAATATTCTCGAACAGGGTATTGGCCTAGTCTGCGCCGAGATGCCGAATGCATCGGACTTTCAGCTGCATATATTCGCTGCGCTTGCTCAGGAAGAAAGACGATTGATTTCAGAACGAACGAAAGCAGCGTTGGCCGAAGCGAAACGCCGAGGAGTGATTCTTGGGTCAAATGGTAAGTATTTGGCCGCGAAGAATCGCAAGGCCGCTGACGAATTTGCAGCAATGCTCAGGGCAAAATTGGACGCGGATTTAATGCGGAATAATTTCAGTGCGATTGCTCGAGAATTAAATCAACAGGGGGTTAAAACTATTACCGGCCGAGAATTCCACGCTCAAACTGTAAAAAATTATTGGGCAAGGCTTAGGGCTTTGTAACTTCTTTGGCATCGCTTCCGAGAATCGGGGGCGCCATGCCAAGTTTGCCGCCAGCTATAAGCATCTTGCAGTGGTCAGTTATGGCAACCATTGCGGCTTGGGGCCGAGTATTGCCATACAGCCCAGTTTCTACCAAACGGTCCAAATACCAGACGGTCTGGGAGTTCATTGATAGCGAAACTTCTTCAGTTTTGAGGCGATTAGCACTTTTTGCCACAGAACATGCTCCGGATTATTCCCGGTAATAATGGCACAAAAATCCTTGTCGAAAATCAGAATTCGTGGGAGATTCGACTCTCAAGAGGGACTTTGCTTGAATAAAAAAAGGCCCCTTACGGAGCCTTTGAAGTTGGTGGTACGAGCGGCAGGATTCGAACCTGCAACCA
>JAPLPA010000532.1 GCA_026400415.1 Afipia sp.
ACTGTGCGTCAAAATTGGCGGGAAGCACATCGGCGAGATTTCCGAACTCTCGGTGCTGCGCGCGGTTGAGTGGTTTGACACCGTTTCGAAATCATTGAACAAGCAGCAAAATGAAATCGCGGCGCGTGTTCTGAAAGAAATCCGCGAGCGGTTGTCGTTCCTGCTCGATGTCGGCCTTAACTACCTCACGCTTGCACGCGCGGCTGGCACATTGTCAGGTGGTGAAAGTCAACGCATCCGGCTGGCATCGCAGATCGGGTCGGGCTTGACCGGCGTACTTTATGTACTTGATGAGCCGTCGATCGGCCTGCATCAACGTGACAACGCGCGGTTGCTCGACACGCTGCGGCGGCTGCGCGATCTCGGCAACACGGTGATTGTCGTCGAGCATGATGAGGACGCGATCGAGGCTGCAGACTACGTGGTCGATGTCGGACCGGGCGCTGGCGTTCACGGCGGCAACATCGTTGCCCAAGGCACCCCTCAGCAGGTCATGGACAATCCGAAATCGCTGACCGGCAAATATCTGACCGGCGACATGTTCGTGCCGATCCCGGAGCGGCGACCGCCCAACCATCGCCGGACGATTAAGGTCATCAACGCTCGCGGCAATAATCTGAAGAACGTGTCTGCCGAAATTCCACTCGGGTTATTTACCTGCGTGACCGGAGTATCCGGCGGCGGCAAATCAACACTGCTGATCGACACGCTCTATAAAGCAGTCGCACGCAAGCTCAACAATGCCAGCGAAGGCCCCGCGCTGCACGATCGCATCGAGGGTCTCGAACACATCGACAAGATCATCGACATCGATCAGTCGCCGATCGGCCGCACGCCGCGGTCAAACCCCGCGACTTATACGGGCGCATTCACGCCGATCCGCGAATGGTTTGCCGGATTGCCGGAATCCAAAGCGCGCGGCTATGAGCCCGGACGCTTCTCATTCAATGTAAAAGGTGGACGTTGCGAAGCCTGCCAGGGCGACGGGCTGATCAAGATTGAGATGCACTTCCTGCCGGATGTTTATGTCACGTGCGACACTTGCAAGGGCAAACGGTACAACCGCGAAACGCTGGAAGTCCTGTTCAAAGGCAAGACGATTGCCGATGTTCTGGACATGACGGTCGATGAGGCTGCGGATTTCTTCAAAGCCGTGCCGCGCGTGCGCGAGACGTTCAAGACTCTGCAGCGCGTCGGCCTCGGCTACATCCATGTAGGTCAGCAGGCAACGACGTTGTCAGGCGGAGAGGCGCAGCGCGTCAAGCTCGCCAAGGAATTGAGCAAGCGCGCAACGGGCCGAACGCTCTACATTCTCGATGAGCCAACCACGGGATTGCATTTTCACGATGTCGCCAAGCTACTTGAGGTGCTGCATGAGCTGGTGGCCCAAGGCAACAGCGTCGTGGTGATCGAACACAATCTCGAAGTCATCAAGACAGCTGACTGGGTAATCGACCTTGGTCCCGAAGGCGGCGACGGTGGAGGCGAAATTGTCGCTTGGGGTCCACCGGAAGACATCGTCAAGGCGCCCCGGAGCTATACCGGCAAGTTTTTGGCGGCCGTACTCAAGAAAGGCCGCGCCAGCAAGAAACGGAAGGCGGAGGAAGCGGCGGAGTGATTAGGCTGGTACTTACCGCAGCCCCGTCCCCTTGCACCGTTGGCACTTCACAACCTTGTCGCCCTTCTTCAGCAAGCCCTTGCCTTCGCAATTCTTGCACTTGGGCCTCTTCTTGATATTCGGGCCTCTCAGATTATCCATAACGACTCCAATGCGACGAACCCTTGAGTATCATTTATGAACGATGTGAACGACAACAAAGCGATGCAGCGTTACGAGCTAAATGTCGACGGATCTGTTGCCTTCGCCAATTATCGCCTCTCACCCGGCGTCGTCACCATCACACACACGGAGACGCCAGCAGCGCTGCGCGGGCGCGGCATTGCCTCACTATTGGTCAAGGGTACGCTCGAGAAGATTCGCGCTGACGGCTTGAAGGTCGTCGCAGGTTGCGGCTTCGTTGTCGATTATCTCTCGAAGCATCCGGAGTTTTCGGATTTGGTCGCCTAGCTGTATTCGCCAATCAAAGCCCTTGCTGCATCGCGGCTAAATCGCCTTCGCTGTTGTATTCCATAACGCAAAAAGCAATTTTCAATTCGTAGCTTCGTGAATGCATTGGTTTTGACAGGCCTTCACGTAGTAAAGTCAGCCACTTGCGTTGCAATATTCAAGCTCGGTTGACTGCAACAAAAAGTTGCTTGCGCATCTGGTTCCATTTAGAAATGATCTAAGCTTATGTTCGGTGACTCTTTCATCCGCCGCCCGCACGAAAATAATTCGAACCGCAATTCTGCGAAGAATGTTTCTACGTTTCCATCCTGCGACCGACCAGGACGCCGCGAATGCAATTTTCGTGGAGAGACGATTTATTGCCGATCACGCCGCTGCGTTTTCTGGAGCAGCACGTGGAAGCTGGATTTTACTGGCTTGATATAGCCAGCCAAAAAACAGTTTGGTCCGACGGAATTTATGACCTTTTAAACCTCGTTCCAGGTGAAGTCGTTCCGTCTCGCGAAGCGCTGCGCAGGCTTATTCATCCAGACGACAGGCGTCCGGTCGATGAAATCGATCGCATGTATACGTCGGGACGACCGTTCCATATCGAGTACCGGATCATCACGCCCGACCGGCGGCTTCGGTGGATATCCAATCGCGGCGAGTTTCTGATGGATCTCGCAGGGAAACCCTCGACGGTGGTGGGAATTCTGCAAAACGTCGATGTCTCTCATCGGTCGAACGAATTGATCGATGATTACCTTCAGCGATTGGCCACCATGCCAAAGCTTTTCCACGCCGCAGCATGGATTGCCACACCGGACGCGATCTTGACGTACGTTTCCAATTGGGAAGCGGCCAGCCTTGCATTGGCGGAGACCGTGGGATCGAAACTGATGGATCTCTTACACCAAGACGATCAGGCGCACAGCCGCGCGATATGGCAGGCAGCAAAGGAACGGGGTGAAGAATTCATCTGCGAGCACCGGATGCTTCACAACGATGGTTCCTACCACTGGTATCGGAGCAATGCATTGCCAGCCAAATCTATGGATGGCTCGATCCGCGAGTGGGCGGGCCTAACAGTCGATATCCATTACGAAAAAACCGGCGAAAGCTTTCAGAAAGCAGATGCTGCGGCGACAGGCGCGCAAATACGTGCCGCCCGAAGTATTTTGCGTTTGTCCGTGAAGGAGACACCGACGGCATTGCAAAGGACGAACAAAACGTCAGCACCCAACTGCGAACTGAACTGGAAAAGCGCGGGACGGTTTTCATATTTCCCGCGGGGCTAAAGCCGGCGGTGTGCCCCACATAATTTCTTTTGCAAATTTCACAGCAATGCCGTTCCCGACTCCAACATCCCGCCGCGAGATTCTACATTTTTTAGTCGCCGAGACGTCGTTTGAACCAGCCACGACAAAATTTGTGCGGCCGCAACGTAATTCAATTTGTTCCCGGCAAATTTTGTTAAGCTTGGCAGCCACTTCAGGCGCAACGCCCAAATCGCATTAGCACTTGCTGGAACCGAATCGGACTACGCTTCTTCCATATTTGTTTTACGGGGGGAAGCCGATGGGACGTTTCGCAATTGAAGATGATGAATTCTCCGATCTGAAGTCGATTGGGACGACTCCCAGCCTTGGCGATGTGGCGGACTACATCGCCGAATTATCGGATCAACTTGCGCATATGGCGGCTTCAAATAAGCTCACTCACCTGACGGCGTTGCTCCAGCTTGCAGCGGCAGAATCGAGGCAAAGGTCTGCAGCGCTTGAGGCTCCGACTGCCGACGTCATCGCGTCAGGAGCCGACATTCCCCACGGGCTTCGGGTAGATTTCAAAATTGGACAGCGATAACTTTACGCGCTTTTGAACCTACACGATCTTGATCGACATGTCCGGCAAGCCTTCGAGCTTGCAGAGCAGAACGTCACCCTTGACGACAGGGCCGACATTCTCCGGCGTTCCCGAATAGATGATATCGCCTGCTTTGAGTTCGAATGCCTCCGACAATTTCGAAATCTGCTCGGCAACACTCCAGATCATGTTCTTCAAATCCGAACTCTGCTTCACCGCACCGTTGACCGCGAGCGAGATGGCACCCTTGGTAAAATGACCGGTCTTGCTGACCGGATGAATCGGTCCAAGCACCGCCGAATGATCGAAGCTCTTGCCAATCTCCCAAGGCTTCTTCTCGTCGCCCATGGCGCGCTGCAAATCGCGGCGTGTCATGTCGAGGCCAAGCGCATAGCCGTAAACGCAGTCGAGCGCCTTGTCCGGTGAGATGTTGTTGCCGCCCGATTTCAACGCTGCAACGAGTTCAACCTCGTAGTGATAATTTTTCGTCAGTACAGGATAAGCATGGTCGGCGACCTTCCCTACTTCCACGTTCTGAATTGCGTCGGTCGGCTTCTGAAAGAAGAATGGCGGCTCACGCGTCGGGTCGGATCCCATCTCCCGGGAATGGGCAGCGTAATTGCGCCCGATGCAGTAGATACGGCGCACCGGGAATACTTCTTTCAAGCCGACAACAGGGATCGTGGCCTGACCAATGGGGAAAATCGCCTTGGCACCAACTTGCGCGTCGGCTGAATCACTTCGCACTGTCGCGCCCGCGAGCGCGACTGCACCGGTAGTGAGAATTGTTCTACGATTGATAGTGTTCATCGTCGTCGTCTCCCCGCGCGGTTTTGCGCATGTCGATTATTGTTTGTTGTTGTCCAGCGGTCTGGCGGCCGCAATCGGATGCGGCCATCATCGGTCCGGCTCTGGCATTTTGTATTACGAGGCCGTTGGTTTGGAAAGCACGCGCGCGTAGCGCGTTGTTGCGGTGCAACGCAAAAAGGCCCGCCGAGTGGCGGGCCTTTCGTATCCAAATGAATTAAGCGCCGATTAGTGCTTGAGATCGGCCGGCACAACGCCGCCGTTTGCGGCGATCTTCGCCATGACCTGCTTGTGCAGCCAGATATTCATCGAGGCGGAGTCGTTCATATCACCAGTGAAATTGAGTTCCTTGGCGAGATCTTTGCGGGCGGTAAGGCTGGAGTCGATATCGAGTGCTTTCA
>JAPLPA010000287.1:0-306 GCA_026400415.1 Afipia sp.
TACTTCAGGGAGGACCACTTCAAAGGGGGCAGATCAGGTGCGACTATCTGATTTTCCGTCACAATGATGCCGAGCATCTTGAAACGCTGCTTCGCGCTTCCGGCGATCGTCCAAAGCTGATCGTCTGCGAAAGTCTTTATTCGATGGACGGTGATGTCGCGCCACTGGCCAAGTTCTGCGATCTTGCAGAAAAATATGGGGCGATGACTTATGTCGATGAAGTCCACGCTGTCGGAATGTACGGTGCCCGCGGCGGGGGCATTGCGGAGCAAGAAGGAATCCTCGACCGGATCGATATTCTGGAAG
>JAPLPA010000287.1:314-4745 GCA_026400415.1 Afipia sp.
TGGAAGGAACGCTTGCGAAGGCGTTCGGCTGCCTCGGCGGATACATCGCCGGGAAAGCATCTATCGTCGATGCCGTTCGCTCTTATGCGCCGGGATTTATTTTCACGACGGCGCTTCCGCCTGCAATCTGCGCTGCTGCTACAGCCGCCATTCGTCATCTAAAATCGTCCACGTCGGAACGCGCGCGTCATCAGGAAAGTGTCGCGCTCGTCAAATCCGCTCTACTCGCGGCGGGGCTACCCGTTATGCCGAGCACCACGCATATCGTGCCCGTGCTTGTGGGAGATCCTGAACGCTGCAAACAGGTTTGCGACCTCTTGCTCAAGGCGCACGGCATTTATATTCAGCCGATCAACTATCCGACAGTGGCGAAGGGTAGCGAGCGATTGCGTATCACGCCATCGCCGTTTCATGACGGCGCTCTGATCGCTGAGTTGGTGGATGCGCTTCGCAGCGTTTGGAAGCACGTCGGCTTACCAATCAATTGAAAAGCTAAGTCTGCCTGTGTGTAAGGCTGAATTTGCCGTATGAGTGGTTATGGAAGTGCAATTCCTAGCCTAACATTTGTGTATCACCGCAGACTGATATGGCTTGACCAGAAATAGTTCGTCCCTTCGGACTGCACATGAATACGATCTGGTCGGCAATTTGCTGCGGCGTGACGTAATCTTTGATAGACGTGTAGGAAAACGCCGTTCTCTCCATCTCGGCGAAAGAGACGCCGCGTTGCTGTGCCTTGGATTCAAGGACACGCCTCTGCCGGTCACCTGCGACAAGTCCAGGCAAAATAGCATTGACGCGAATATTGTCGGGTCCAAGTTCGATCGAAAGCGATTTCGTAAATCCGATCACGCCCCATTTTGCGGCTGCGTAAGGTGCTCGCATGGCAAATCCCAATCGCCCTGCTGCAGAAGAAATGTTGACGATCGAAGCGTTCTTGCTGTCGCGCAGCAGCGGAACCGCAAGCCGTGTACAATTAAATTGTCCGGTAAGACAGATATCGAGGCAACGGTCCCAATCCTCCGGGTTTATCTCCTCGACCTTCGATGTTGGCCCCGCGACGCCGGCATTGTTCACAAGCACATCGAGACCGCCGAGCGCCTGGTTTGCTATTGTGAACAACTGCTGCACGGCTGCGCGGTTTGAGACGTCACAAACTGTCTGAGTGAATGAAGGATCACTGATCTTCAGCGTTTTCAGTGCTGCAGTATCTACATCGCAGACGTGCACCTTGGCACCTTCAGATGCGAATGCGCGCGCAATCGCGAGTCCGATTCCGCTAGCGCCCGCTGTCACCAGCACCCGCAATCCGTCGATATCGAGATTCATGGGAAAGCTCCGAGCGATGAGATATTAATCCACGAGCCCACCGCGCGACAGAATGACGTCGGCTGCGTTGTTGATGTCGGCACTAATTCCTTCGCGTGCTCCGGCTTCGTCACCGGCTTTAATGGAGGACAGCACGTTGGCGTGAAAACGCACGGCATCTCCTTTTGCCAGACGCTCCGGGTTGGCGCGCAAATCGAGGTTGATGACTGGGCCCGCTTTGAGCCACAAGGCTCGAATAATGTCGACCAAGGTGATGGAATGCGCTGCTTCGTATGTGGCGAAATGAAATGCCTTGTTCAGCTCGACCGCGCGAGGAAGGTCGGGTTTGGCGACGCGGCTTTCGGATCGCATTGCCGCTTCCGCCCGGGCAATTGACTTCAGATCACCATCGTTGCGATTGCGCGCAGCCAGCGCAGCCGTGTGACCCTCGATAGCGACGCGGGCTTGCGTGAGGTCGCGAAATTGCGCTGCGGTCATGACGCCCACACGAACAGCACGGTTTGGCGTAACCTCGAGCGCGCCATCCGCGACGAGGCGCGAAACCGCCTCGCGTACAGGCATAATAGAAACACCAAGCACCTCTGCCGTCTGACGAAGCGAGAGTTTTTCGCCGGGCGCCATGCGTCCGGAAATCAGAAGTTCGGAGAGTTGAGCGTAGGCGCGGTCGCCAAGCGTCTGCCTGTCAAGCGACTCCACGAGGCTCAGCGCAGCGGGGCGGCTCATGTGCGGCGTGCCTCGGCGGAAGGCGAGAAACAAAACAATGGACTCGACAAAGGCGACATCGTTTGCAAGTCTAAGTGTGATCACAGATCACGGCAAGCTCTTTAAGCTCACATTTAAGAAGTGTGCAGGAGTTCGCCGGGGAAGCGCCGCCGCGCGATGCGGCCGTTACAGGGAGAGTGCTGATGTCTTTTAAAGATCAATTCACACGCCGTGCCTTGCTGAAAACCACCGGTGGTCTAGCGCTGATGTCCGGGTTGGCCGCCCCGTCGATCCTGCGCGCGCAATCCGCCGATGCCATTCGTATCGGGCATCTGACGCCGCGTACGGGATTTCTCGGACCGCTCGGAGAATACGCGGTCATGGCGGTCGATCTCGCAGTGGAGGAGATCAATGCTGCCGGCGGCATGATGGGCCGCAAAGTTGAACTGCTAAAGGAAGACTCGGTCAATCCGCAAACAGCGTCGACCAAAGCTGAGCGCATGATCGAGCGCGACAAGGTCACTTGCATCATCGGCGAAATCTCGTCGGCCTCGGTTCTCACTATCGCGCAGGTTGCTTCGCGCAACAAAACGCTGTTCATCAATACCGGCGGCAACTCAGATGCGCTTCGCGGCAAGGATTGCCAGCGCTACATGTTCCACGTCGAATCGCAAAACTCAATGTATGTGAAAACCGTTGGCCGCTCGTTCCTTCAGGAAGGCCTGGTGAAGGGCAAGAAATGGTATTCGCTCACGGCCGATTATGCCTTCGGTCACGATCTATTGCGCGTCGCCAAGCGATTCATGGAAGGCAACGGCGGACAGTTTGCCGGCGACGATCTTGTGCCAACCGATGCGACAGACTTCTCGGCGTATCTGCTCAAGATCCGCGACTCCAAGCCAGATCTTGTCGTGATCAATCTTGCTGGCAACCAGATCACAAACTTCCTCAAGCAATACGCTGAATTCGGTCTGACATATCCGGTCGGTGGTTTCGGTTTCGACACGGCGCTTGCTTGGGCCGCTGGTAAAGGCAATTTCGTCGGTACTTGGCCGGTGGTCTGGCATCACCAGATCGACACTGCGGGCACAAAAGCCTTCGTTGCTGCGTTTACCAAGAAATATGGCAAGCCGCCGGAAAACCAGGCTTGGGGCGATTACATCGCGACCAAGATTGTCGCTCAGAGCGTCAACGAGTTGAAATCGGCGGACTCGACGAAGATCATCGAGCACTTCGAGAAGGGCACCAAGTTCGATCTTCTCAAAACGCGGCCCGGTTATTTCCGCGCGTCGGATCATCAGTTGATGCACGAGATGTATGCGGTAAAAGCGTTGCCAGCGGCCGAAATCAAGAACCAGTGGGACATCTTCAAATCGAGCGGTCCGGTGCCAGGTTCGAACGAGGATCTGGAGGTCATCGCGGCCACCAAGGAAGAAAACAGCTGCACGTTCCCGTCGTAATCAGTACTGACGCACTCCTTTGGCAGGGTCCGAGGGAGCGCTCTGGTTTGGGCCGCGCGATGCGCGGTCCAAGATCGCGGGAGCCAATGAAATGTCCGGCATATTACTCGCCCAGCAGGTTCTCAACGGTCTGCTCGACGGTGTCTATTATCTGCTGATCGCGCTCGGACTATCGCTGATCTTTTCGCTCGGCGGCATCGTCAATCTTGCGCATGGCGCGTTCTTCGCAATTGGCGCTTACCTGACGCTCGTGATCTCACCCTATCTGGGATTCGGCGGCGCACTTATCCTCTCGCCAGTAGCAGTTGCTTTGCTCGGCGTCCTGATCGAGCGGACGCTATTCCGGCGCTTCTATCGATCTGACCCCATTCTTTCGTTGCTGTTGACTTTCGGTCTCGCGATGGTGGCCGAGCAATTACTGCGCATGATCTTCGGTGCGCCACCGTTGTCGTATGCAATCCCGGATTATCTGCGTGGACAGGTTTCAATCGGGACGTTTATTTATTCGTTTTATCGCGTGGTGCTGTTGGGAATCGCGACCGCGTGCGTCGCGGGTCTTTGGGCGTTACTGCGACTTACGGCGTTTGGCCGAGTTGTGCGCGCTGGTGTGCAAAATCCGGACATGGTTGGCGCGTTGGGAATTTCACTGCAGCCCTATATGGCAGCGGTTGCTGCACTCGGTATCGGCCTGGCGGGCTTGGCGGGCGTCCTCCTTGCGCCGATTTACGCGGTGCATCCGGCCATGGGCAATGAAATCATTACGCCTGCGTTTGTCGTCGTTGTGATCGGCGGGCTTGGATCGTTCTGGGGTGTCGTTGCAGCGGCGTTGCTGGTCGGCCTGGTGAAAGGCGTGATGGTTGGAATTGGCTATTCGGCCGCATCCACTGCGGCGATCTATTTTCTGATGTTGCTTGTGCTGTTGTTCAGACCGCGCGGTCTG
>JAPLPA010000287.1:4768-5122 GCA_026400415.1 Afipia sp.
CGAGCGCATCACGCGTTTTGAGTGAGCTCGGCCAGCATGCTCACGCGCATCCCCATTCCGCTCATCGTCGCCGCTCTTGGCCTTCTCGTGTTGCCGTCAGTGTTGCTCGCCTGCGGCTTGACGATGACCTCGGCGACCGAAGTTGTCGTGTTCGGCCTCGCCTGCATGGCGCTTAACATTCTGGTCGGTCATACGGGATTGGTTTCATTCGGTCACGGCGCGTGGTTCGGACTCGCAGCTTACATAGCGGCACTGCTCCAGCGTAACTTAATGCCGGGGTCGTTCTTCGGTCCTACGATCGGTGCAATTTTGATTATCATCATCGTCGCGATACCTTTCGGATTCCTCATTCTG
>JAPLPA010000287.1:5132-17944 GCA_026400415.1 Afipia sp.
ATTTTTCGCTTCTGACGCTTGCGCTTGCGGCGATGCTATACTCGGTGTCGTTTCGGTGGACCGACGTCACCGGCGGAGAGAACGGTCTTGGCGGCATCGTGCGCCCCACATTGCCCGGCCTCGATCTCGATTCATCGACGACGTACTACTGGTTCGTTGCGGGAATAGGCTTCGCCGTGCTGGTGCTGTTGTGGCGCTTTCACAATTCGACTGTCGGCTCCGTGCTGGTTGCGATACGCGAGAATGAGCAGCGTGCTCGATTTCTGGGGTATCCGACCAACCGTTATAAGCTCTTGGCATTTGTTCTATCGGCTGCGCTGACTGGGCTCGCGGGCATTCTTCTGCTGTATAAAAACCGCATGACGTCCGCCGATCCAATCTCTGTTGCATTCTCCGGTGATCTCCTGGCGATGGTCGTGATCGGCGGAATGCGCAGCTTTATCGGGCCCGCGCTGGGAGCGCTGTTCTTTATTCTCTTCCGCGAGTTTTTCGGAATCTATACGGAGAACTGGCTGCTTTGGTTTGGCCTCGTCTTCGTCGGCTTTATAGTCTTTTCGCCAATGGGCTTGATCGGCGTTGTCGAGCGTTTGCTCGCACCTTTCCGCAAGAAGGTGATCGAAGACGCGGCGATGTCCGCACGTAGAATCGAGGAGCTGCCGCTGCCGGAGTTTTTGCGACCGAAAATTCCGATAGATGGCCCTGTGCTTGCTGCTCGGAACATGGTGAAAAGTTTCGGTGGCATCAAGGCAGTGCAGGGGATCGATATCTCGGTGGCCGACCGTACATTGCATGCGCTGATCGGTCCTAATGGTGCCGGAAAAACTACGGCGTTCAATTTGCTGTCTGGCATGTTTCCCCCGGACGAAGGCAAAGCATCGTTGATGGGTAAGCCCATTGCGGGTCATTCGCCTGAAGAAATTGTGACAGCAGGTATCGGCCGGTCGTTCCAAATCACCAATCTGTTTCCTGCGCTCAGCGTCGAGGAGAACATCCGTCTTGCGGTCCAGGCACGTCACCCGCGCCGGTTCGATCCCTTTACAAGCGCACTTTCTATCGAAGCAATCAATCGCGAAACCAACGAGACCATCCGTTACCTCGGCCTTGCCGGAATAGAGAAGGCCGAAGCGGGAGCGCTGTCATACGGAGGCCAGCGGCTTCTCGACATGGGGGTCGCGCTCGCCACTGCACCACGCGTACTTTTGCTCGATGAACCGCTCGCGGGGCTTGCGGCTGCTGAGCGTGAACGTATCGGCGCAATCATCAAGCGCATATCTTCTGACTTGCCGGTGCTGCTGGTCGAACACGATATTGACCGCGTTTTTCAATTGGCCGATCACGTCACGGTTATGAACGAAGGCAGAGTTCTCCTGGACGGGACTGTTGACGATGCGCGCACAAGCAAAAAAGTTCAGGACATTTACATCGGTTCGGGTGCGGCGGCCGTCGCTGCTCGTCCGCGCGAGACATTGGCGGAGACCAGCGCTCTTCTGGCGGTGGAAGGAGTCGATACGTTCTACGGAAAGAGTCATATTCTCAATGGCGTTAATCTCACATTGCATGACAACGAAGTCATCGCGCTACTCGGTCGGAACGGCGCGGGAAAATCGACGCTGCTAAAGACACTGGTCGGCGTGGCGCCTGCCTCGCATGGATCGATCAAGCTCGCCGACGTAGAGCTGATCGGCCGACCGTCAGCAGAGTGCGCGCGTTTGGGTATCGGCTATGTGCCGCAGGGACGGGGGTTGTTCGCTGGCATGACCGTCGAACAGAACCTCGAACTTGGTGGATTGAAGCGGCAGACGGGTAACGGCGTGCATTGGACACGCGAGCGCGTCTACGAATATTTCCCGCGTATCCATGAGCGGCTAGATAGTCAGGCCGACTACCTCTCGGGCGGCGAGCAACAGATGGTCGCAGTGGCGCGGGCCCTGTCAGGCGACGTTCGCGTATTGCTGCTCGACGAGCCATTTGAGGGCCTGGCACCCACCGTCGTAGAACAACTGTTTGAAGCGTTTGACCGGCTGCGTAAGGAGGTCGCGATCATCATTGTCGACCATCATCTCGATCTGGCGCTAGCTTTATCTGATACCACCGTAGCGTTGGAGCGCGGCCGTATCATTCATCAAGGTCCGTCGAAGGCTCTGAGAGAGGATCTCGATCTGCGGCGCAAGGTGCTCTGGCTGTGAGGCATGAAAGAAACGAATGAACCAGAAAAATGTCGCTGTCGTCGGTGTCGGACTTATCGGGAGAGCGTGGGCCGCTATTTTCGCACGCGCAGGATGGAACGTTCGGCTGAGCGATCCACACCACGCCACACTGCAATCCGCAAAAGAATTGATTCATGAAGAATTGCGCGCGCTGCATCGTCACGGCCTCGCTGACGATCCGGACGGAGCAGCAGCACGTATCGGGGTTGCGGCGAGCCTTGCCGACGCTGTCAAAGATGCCTCTTTCATCCAAGAAAACGGGCCGGAGAAAATCGACGACAAGATCGCGTTGTTTGCCGAACTTGATCGACTCGCGCGGCCGGATGCGTTGTTGGTGTCCTCGACGTCGGCAATTGTGGCATCGCGTTTCACCGAGAATCTTAAGGGTCGCGCCCGCTGTCTAGTAGGCCACCCGGTGAATCCGCCTCATTTGATTCCACTCGTCGAGCTTTGCGGCGCGCCTTGGACGTCGCTCGACGCAATGACACGCGCGCGCGATGTCTATCGCGATATCGGACAGGTTCCGGTGACCGTGAATAAGGAGATCAACGGTTTCGTCCTTAATCGTCTGCAGGGCGCTTTGCTCGCCGAGGCATTTCGGTTGGTTGGCGAGGGCTATATCTCCGCGGAGGATTTGGATCACACCGTCAAAGATGGGCTTGGACTGCGCTGGTCGTTCATGGGCCCGTTCGAGACGATCGAACTCAATGCGCCGGGTGGAATTCCCGATTACTGTGCGCGCTACACTGGCTTTTACAAAGAGCTCGCATCGGAAGCGGCCGCTCCTGAAGTTTACGCGTCGCCAAACATTGACCGTGTTATCGCCGCATGGCCGCATCGGTTTTCGACGGAGCGCGTTGCGGTGCTGACGGCCCGCCGGAATGAGCGGCTCGCAGCGTTAGCGGCTCATAAGAACCTGCAGGTATAATCTCGATTCAAGAAATTTGAGGAATGAGGTAGTTGAATGAACCGCAAAGTCATCATTACTTGTGCCGTCACTGGTGCAATCCATACGCCGTCCATGTCAAAGGCGTTGCCGGTCACGCCGCAGGAAATTGCGGACGCTGCGATCGGCGCGGCAGAAGCCGGCGCTGCGATTGTGCATCTTCACGCGCGCAATCCAAAAACGGGTCAACCGGATCAAAGTCCCGAGGCATTCGCGCCGTTTCTAAAGATCATCAAACAGCGTTCAGATTGCGTGATTAATCTCACCACTGGCGGTGCGCCAACCATGACAGTGGACGAGCGTGTTCGTCCGGCTGCGGTTTACAAGCCGGAAGTTGCGTCCCTGAATATGGGCTCGATGAATTTTGCATTTTTCGGAATGCTCAATCGATTCAAGACATTTGAGCACGACTGGGAACGCAAGCATCTCGAAAATAAAGACATCGTGTTCCGAAACACCTTTAAGGATATAGAATACGTCCTAACAACGCTTTCTGGCAGCGGTACGCGATTCGAATTCGAGTGCTATGACACTGCACACCTGTACAACCTTAAATACTTTCTGGAGCAGGGGTTGGTGAAGCCGCCACTGTTTGTGCAAACTGTGTTCGGCCTTCAAGGCGGCACAGGTGCGCACCCTGAGGATGTTCTGCATATGAAGCGCACGGCAGATCGGTTGTTCGGCGACAAGTATAAATGGTCGGTGCTCGGAGCGGGACGTAATCAGCTTCCGATAGCCGCGATGGCGGTGGCGATGGGGGGAAACGTTCGTGTCGGCCTAGAAGATTCGCTTTGGGGAGGTCCTGGAAGGCTGGCTCAGTCCAATGCCGAACAGGTTCACTCCGCGCGACAGATTATTGAAGGCCTCGGTTATGAAGTTGCCACACCTGACGAAGCCCGCGAAATCCTTCACCTCAAGGGTGGTGATACGCTTCAAGTATAGTTGCCGCGCACCGGTTACAGATGCGCGGCAGCTCAGTTTCAAGGCGTGAACACGTATCCCGGTTTAATCGCGACGTCCGCGGGAATGGGCTGCAGGTCGGAAAAACAGATCCGGGTAGGTCTTCATCACGCTAAGGATGTACTTGGGTTCGATGTGCTTGTTCACATCGAACACCGTCTTGATCACGCCCAGCCGTTGTACGCACCGCTTCCTCCGTCGGATTAGGCGGCGTGCCAGCGAATACGACGACGGACTGCGCATTGAGGTGACTCAGTCCCTTCGCTGCGATGCCGGCACTTTGTACGCCGGCATCGGTGACGAGCAACGGGCGGCGAATGCGCCGCGCGTCCGCCGAAGATTTCTAGATGCTGTTGCGCGCAGCGCTGTAGCTCTGGTGGTGTCAATTTGTTGCCTCCGAGTTCGCTGAGCTGCGATCACCTGCCACTGAACTTTCGTTCAATCCGCCGATGATCTCTAAAACATCATGCGACGCACGCTATAATTCAAATCCTACGCGGTGGCTCGTCCCGAAGGACTACGCTATGAAGGGTCTTGAGTTTACCGCCGATTACAAGTGAAAATGCCGCTTCTCACTCCCACACGCGCTAGCCAACGGGAATGTCTTTATAGAGGGAGAGCGTAATGGAATACACGCGACTTGGCCGTACCGGTCTCAAGGTTTCTAGAATATGTCTGGGTTGCATGAGCTATGGCGATTCAAAGCAAGGCAATCACGCGTGGACGCTTGGCGAGCAGGAAAGCCGTCCGTTCATCAAGGCGGCGTTGGAGAAGGGGATCAATTTCTTCGATACCGCCAATGTCTATTCCGCAGGATCGAGTGAAGAGATCGTTGGGCGAGCGCTGAAAGAGTACGCGAAACGCGAGGAAATCGTGCTTGCGACCAAGGTGCACGGACGCATGAGGCCCGGTCCTCATGCAAGAAATAGATGCCAGCCTTCGCCGCCTTGGTACAGATTACGTGGATCTTTATCAGATCCATCGTTGGGACTACGAAACTCCGATTGAAGAAACGCTTGAGGCACTTAACGATGTCGTTCGTGCGGGGAAGGCGCGGTATATTGGTGCATCCTCAATGCATGCCTGGCAGTTTATGAAAGCGCTCGGTGTTTCGGAGAAAAATAGTTGGGCGCGCTTCGTTAGTATGCAGGATTATTTGAATCTTCTTTATCGCGAAGAAGAGCGCGAGATGCTTCCTTTGTGTGTATCCGAAGGCATCGCGGTCATTCCGTGGAGCCCGCTCGCGCGAGGCAGGCTCACGCGGGATTGGGATGACGCAACGGCTCGCTCCGAGACCGATGAGTTCGGGAAAGGGCTTTACACAAAATCGGCGGAGGCCGACAGGAAAGTCGTCGATGGTGTTGCACGACTGGCGACGAAGAAGGGCATCCCGCGCGCTCAGGTCGCTTTGGCATGGGTGCTATCAAAGTCCTCGGTCACGGCACCAATTATTGGGGCAACCAAATTGCAACATCTGGAAGACGCAGTGGCAGCATTAACTGTTAAGCTCTCCATTGAAGAAATTGCCGCGCTTGAAGAGCCGTACGTACCACACGCCGTGGTCGGTTTCGTCTAGCTGCGCGGGGCGGCCTTCCCCTTTTCATCATCGATTGTCACGATGACTGCCGCATTCGCAATAATGATGGAATCGCCTCCGATCGCAGCTGGTATTTCCAATCCACCGCTCACTGCTGTGACAGTTACCGTGCCATAAGGCAGTTCCTTGGCGACAGCGACGGTGTCGACACTCGCGGGATTCGGTACACCGATCGTGACATCGACGAACATATCGTCGCGAGTTTGGCCGACCAACGGAAAAAAGCTAATGCTTGAATGACGAATGGCGTCAGATACCGCACGGCGCGCCGCTTTGGTGCAATCTTTCCCGTGAACGTCGACGCCCATTCCCATTTCTGTGATGCAACGAACCCGCGCCATATATTTATCTCCCGCCTACCGCGACGGTAGCTTGTATCACATGCCGCCCAACAACGTACCAGCCAACAGAGGCGCCTATCTCTGTCGCCATAAATTCATTGTTGCACGACGTAATTTTCCCGAACATGAGGTCGTCTTCGGCATTTGACAGCGAGACAGGCCGCTGACAAAAAAGCGTTATCAACGTCCTAGCCGTACAGCGCTTATTGGCGGGACCTAAACAATTTTTGTCTGGTTTTTGGACCTCATGGATCTCACCGTATTTCTTGCAGTGCTGCTTGCGGCGGCCTGTCATGCGGGCTGGAATGCAGTTATCAAAGGCAGCGGAGAGCGGCTCGTAACCGCCGGCTTTGTAGCAATAGCCTCCGGGCTGGTAAGTCTTCCTCTGTTGCCGATCGTTGGCCTGCCAAGCGCGGCTTCGATACCGTGGGCAATAGGTTCAGCCTTTGTGCATCTTCTTTACTTCGTGTGCTTGATAGAAGCATACAATCACGGAGACCTTGGACAAGTTTATCCGCTGGCACGTGGAAGTGCGCCGCTCATGACGGGCGTTGTCAGCAGCATGTTTATCGAACCTATCAATGCGGCAGCCTGGGTAGGTCTCTTATTATTGGCCGTCGGTGTTCTTCTGTTGACGTTACCGGGACGTGCCGCCGGAACAAAATTCAATCGGCGCGGGGTAGGGTTTGCGCTTGCTACGGCAGTTACAATTTGCGCGTACAGCGTCACCGATGGCCTTGGTGCCCGCGCTTCGGGAAATCCCAATGGCTATACGCTTCTGCTATTCATCAATTGTGCCATCATCACGCCGTTCTATGTGTTCTCGCGAAAGGGCCGTGCAGCCTTCGACTTTACCGGGCAATGGCGCACCGGTCTCCCGGGAGGAATGCTGCAGGTGTTTTCGTATGGCGTCGCGATTTGGGCGATGACGCTCGCGCCGATTGCTATTGTGGCAGCGTTACGTGAAACAAGTGTTCTCTTCGGCGCGATTATTGCGGTCCTAATCTTAAAGGAGCCATTTCATGCTGGTAGGCTTGGCGCGGCAGGGATGATTGTCGCCGGATTGGCTGTTCTTAANNNNGACCTGACCGCCGACGAGCATCGAAATAGCAGATTGTGGCGCGGACGCGGACACAGGGCGCAACTTAGCGGGATCAATCAGGAAAAAGCGCGCAATCAGAATCGCAGCTATAACTGACCAAAAGATCGCGGTACCGAAACAGAAAACACCGTAGCCTTCGTTCGCAAGGAAAGCCGATTTTTCAGCCCATTCGGAAAGCTCTTGCTCTGACATGGTCGAGCCATCTGACACGTTTTGCATTTGTCTGGCCAAACCGCTTTTTCTCACTGTAGATTTCATGATCGTTATCCCGACGCCACAAAACTAATTTGTACTTTAAAATCAATGCTTTCAAGAAAACAGAATCGCGTTTTCGCCGGGTTTTATGGGTGAAAATAGTCGCGCGAGCCTTTCTGGGAAGAATGGTCTTCTCGGTGCATCAAAAGCACGCCGCATTCCAAAAAATTTAAGCCTAGTGAACACCAAGCAAACGAATAAGGCCGAGGCTGATTGCAAAAAGAACGATCAGCGACCCTGTCACAGCGAAAGTCACGCGTCCTCCCAGACGCCCGATAATTCGTACATCGACGCCGAGACCCAGTGCCGCCATCGATATGATTGTCAGCACACCTGCTGCGATCGTTAATGGCTTCAGTGCGCTGTCGGGCACAAAACCAATTGATCGAATGGCCGCGAGAATAAGGAATCCTAGGATGAACCAAGGCACCAGCTGAAACAAACTTGGTTTTTTAGGTACGTTGCCTTTGTCGTCCGAGATCTTGCTTCGCAATAGAGACAACAGAATGACGACCGGACCCAGCATCAGCACTCGAACAAGCTTTACAAGCGTCCCGACCTGAGTGGCGACAAGTCCAATCGGAATCGTTGCTGCAAGAACTGGTGGCACCGCGTAAACCGTCAACCCCGCCAAAGCGCCGTACTGAGTCTCGTTGAGGTGTAGTAAGGGAAAAGCTAGCGGCAAGCCCAGAACGACAACTACGCCAAGCACGGCTGTAAATGCTATTGAAGATGCGATATCGGAATTTTTCGCTCCAATCACCGGCGCAACCGCCGCGATAGCCGAGTTGCCGCAAATCGAATTTCCGCAGGCAATTAGAATGGAAATGTGCTGCGAGAGTCCTGCTGCACGTGAGATTAAATAACTCGCTGCAAGTGCTACCGCCACCGTGATAGCAATCCCCGCGAGAAGTGCCGGTCCGGATGCCAATATGGCGCTAAAACTAATAGATGCGCCAAGAAGCATCACAGCGATCTCGAGAAGTAACTTCGCACTGAAATTGATACCGGGAGTCCAATACGGGCCTGGCCGCCAAAAACTCCTCACGACGATCCCGAGAAGGATCGCCATCACAAGGGCCTCAACGTAGGGATGCGCGAAAGCGGCTTCTTCGGCGTACTGAGCTGCAATGGACACGAATGCAATTGCACCGCAAAGCGCAGTGCCCGGAAGAACCGAAGGAAGAAATCTTTCTTTTTTCAGAGAAATGGCTTTTTTGGGGTAACGCTTCGCGCCCATCGTGTTTCCTGCCCTGCTTCTTCGTGCAGCTTTTGTTTGGCGTATAAATTCTATTTTTTGGAAGCCTGCTTTGTTTTTGAACGAGGCGCATCAATTTCGAACATCGTTCTTTCTATCGCTCTCGCCGCCCGTTTCAGCGCCGGCACGTGTGAGATTGCGCGAGCCAGCGGCAACCTCGACGTCGGTCCATGCACTGCTACGGTGGCGACTATGTGCCCAGTCGAATCATGAATTGGCACGGCAGCGGCGCTCATTCCGTCGATGAATTCCTCATTGTCGACGCCAATCGAGCTTTTGCGTATTTTTTCAAGCTCGGGCTCGAGCTTCGCCGCAGTCGTGAGCGTGCGAGGCGTGTGACGCTGCAATGGTTCGGAGCGAAACAGTGCTTTTCGCAACGACGGCGGTGAAAGCGCTAGGATGAGCTTACCGCTGGCCGTGCAATGCAGAGGAACATGTGAGCCAACTTTCAAATTGAATTGTAGCGGCCAGTCCGACTCGACGCGGTCAATGTAAATTAGCCGGTCGCCATCCAACATCGTGATATTGCAGGTTTCGCCGACTTCTTTCACGAGCGCTGAAAGAATGGCGCGCCGCGGCGCGAGTTGAAATGAACGCCGGATGGTGTGCAGCGCCAACGCTGTCAGCCGATGCCCAATTTCATAACGGTGCCCATCCCTTGCGCGCTGCACAAATCCCAATTGTTCAAGTAGCGCCACAAACCGATGAGTTGTCGCTTTCGGCAACTGAATGTCCGCTATCAGTTCGTTCAAAGTCACCGGCGCATCTGCTTTGGCGATAATTTCCATTAGCAGAAGCGCGCGCTCAGAAACCGAGGATGTTTCCTGCAGTGACACCGGCGATCGTCCCATTGAATGAGTTGGCAAGCATTCGAGCACATTGACAAACTTTTCCGCGCCCCACAATGTTTAAGATAAATCGTCTCAACCAATGAGACAGACGGCGGGGAAGATGTCTGAGGAATTTGATTACGTCATAGTAGGCGCGGGATCGGCGGGCTGCGTTCTCGCCAATCGTCTAAGCGCAGACGGTCGTCATAAGGTTCTGTTGCTTGAGGCAGGACCAAAGGACAACTATCTCTGGATCCACATTCCCATCGGCTATGGGAAGACGATGTTTCATAAGGACTACAATTGGGGTTTTTACACAGACCCCGAGCCGAACATGAAAGATCGTCGCATCTACTGGCCGCGCGGCCGTGGTCTCGGTGGATCGAGTTCTATTAACGGATTGATTTCAATTCGCGGTCAACGCGAAGACTACGATCATTGGGCGCAGCTCGGGAATGGTGGCTGGGACTGGAATAGCGTTCTTCCGTACTTCATCAAATCCGAACACAACAGCCGCGGTGCCAGCAGCGCGCACGGTGGCGATGGTCCGTTGTGGTCGTCCGATATCGTCGAGAAAAGTGAGCTGATGGAGGCCATCATCCGGGGCGCAAACGAACTTGGTGTTCCGCGAACAGATGACTTCAATGGTGGTGATCAAGAAGGCGTCGGCTATTATCAGCTCTTCACACATAATGGATGGCGTGTCTCAGCTTCAGTGGCCTACCTCAAACCTGCGCGAAATCGAGCAAATCTTCGTATTGAGACGCACGCGCAGGCAACAGGCTTAATTCTAAACGGTCGTCGTACCACCGGCGTGAAATATCGTCAGAATGGGATTTCAAAGGAAGTTCGCGCAGCGCGCGAGGTCATCTTGTCGGCTGGCGCTTTGCAGTCTCCTCAACTGCTTCAGCTATCCGGGATTGGCCCCGCTGAGCTTTTGAAAAATAAAGGCATCGGTGTCGTGCACGATTTGCCCGGCGTTGGACAGAATCTGCAGGATCATCTTCAGCTTCGCCTCATGTATCGTGTGTCGAAGCCGATCACTACCAATGACGATTTGCGAACGCTAACCGGTAAAGCGCGGATCGGACTTAAATGGTTGATGAAAGGCACAGGCCCCCTTGGGATTGGCATCAATCAGGGCGGTTTGTTCACGCAAATCCTGCCCGGTTCGCAAACGCCTGATATTCAATTTCATTTTGGTACGCTTTCCGCAGATCAGGCAGGAGGCAAGCCTCATGACTGGCCTGGCTGCACCTTCTCGGTTTGCCAGCTTAGACCGGAGTCGAGAGGCACTGTGAACATCAAGTCCGCTGATCCCTTTGAAGCTCCGTCGATGAAGCCGAACTATCTGGCAGCGGAAACGGATCGTATCTGTGCCGTTGAATCGATCAAATACGCACGCCGCCTCGCAAATACACACGCGTTGCAGCCATACATTGCAAGCGAATACAAACCTGGAAGCGACGTTACATCCGACGACGAAATTCTGGACTTTGCGCGTGGAAATGGAGCTACGATTTTTCATCCCACCGGAACATGCAAGATGGGATCAGACCCGATGGCGGTGACTGATGCCAATCTTCGTGTGCACGGGATTTCAGGGCTTCGCGTCATTGACTGTTCGATCATGCCGACTCTCGTATCGGGTAATACGCATGCACCAGCGGTCATGATCGCGGAGAAAGCATCAGATTTGATTTTGGGCGACGCAAAAAAGAATTCAGTCGCAGCATAAAAATCCAAAACAGAATCGTAAAGGGGAGCTGAACATGGCTGATGATAATAGACTTCTTAGACGCGTCGTGTACGCGGTGGCGGGAATCGTTTTCAACAAACTATATTTTCCGGCCACCGACCCTGTGGTTTCAACGCTTCTGGCATACACAACATTTGCGGTCGGATTCGTGGCGCGTCCTCTTGGTGGTGTGATCTTCGGTCACTTTGGCGACCGTATCGGTCGCAAAAGCATGCTCATCCTGACCCTCATGATCATGGGTGTAGCGACTTTCCTCATCGGTCTCGTTCCCACCTATGCGCAGATCGGAATTTGGGCACCAATACTTCTGCTCATTCTCCGCATCCTGCAGGGCATAGGCCTCGGCGGCGAGTGGGGCGGAGCAGTCCTGATGACTTATGAATATGCCAAGCCGGAAAATCGCGGTCTTTATGCGAGCTTCCCTCAAATCGGTCTTGCGATCGGTCTGTGCCTTGCTTCGGGCATCGTGGCGCTATTGTCGTATTCGCTTACTGATGCGCAGTTCTTGGCTTGGGGCTGGCGCGTGGCGTTTATCCTAAGCTTTGTACTTGTTCTGGTCGGTCTCTATATTCGGTTGAACATCATGGAGACGCCCGAATTCGCAAAGATCAAATCAAAAGGTGCGGAAGTGAAAGTTCCGTTCACCGCGATGATTACGAACTATCCGAAGGAAGTGCTTGCCGGTATGGGCGCGCGCTACATTGACGGTGTGTTCTTCAATATCTTCGGCGTCTATTCAATTTCGTTTCTAACGTCGCAGCTCAAAATTCCACGCACGGAAGCACTACTCGGCGTTTGCGCTGCGGCGTTGATCATGTGTCTGTTCATTCCGTTCTTCGGTAATATTTCCGACAAGATCGGACGGACGAAAACCTACGCTTGGGGTTCGTTGATTACGGGCCTCTCTGCGCTGCCTGCATTCTGGATCTGGATTAACATGCCGGGCTCCCCATTCATGGTTTGGGCTGCGCTGATTATTCCGTTCGGAATCCTGTACGCGTCGATCTACGGGCCTGAAGCAGCGCTGTTCTGCGATCTATTCAAACCGGAAGTGCGCTACACGGGTATTTCGTTCGTGTATCAATTCTCCGGAATTTTCGCGAGCGGCTTAACCCCGATCATCGCAACCGCACTGGTGCAAGCCTACGCACCGAATGGCGGGTGGGCTGTCGCAGGTTACTGCGTGTTCGCAGGCATCGTCAGTTCTCTATCCGCACTTTGGATCGCAAGCCTCGCAAAGCAGCGTGCTGTTCGCTAAGATCTAAAACGATTATGCAAAACGGCCCGGAGAAATCCGGGCCGTTTTCTTTTCAAGGCAGGCTGAGATGTGCCAACGCACACGACGCGACGCGCGCGCGCTGCGAATCGGCGCGGCTGGTCAGAATAACCGGGACCTTGGCACCGAGAACAACGCCAGCGCATTCGCCTCCGCCCATGTAAATGAATGACTTGTAAAGTGTGTTGCCGACATCGAGGTTGGACACCATCAAGATGTCAGGATCACCGGCAACTTCAGATGTTATGCCTTTTGTCCTCGCTGCGTCTTTCGACACCGCG
>JAPLPA010000186.1 GCA_026400415.1 Afipia sp.
ATCGCCCATCAGCGCGAAGCTCATGCCGGCACCCGCGGCGGGACCGTTGACGGATGAGACGATCGGGCAATGCAGATCGCGAAGCCGCCGGAGGAACGGATGAAACGCTGTCTCAAGCGCAACGCCCGCGTTGCGTCGGACCTGATTGTCCTGGTTGTTGCGGCCTTGAAGGTTGGCGCCGGTGCAGAACGCTTTTCCCGCGCCGGTCAGCACCAGGCACCGTATCTCGCCGCGCTTTTCGGTCACAGTATCGAGTGCCTCGCTTAGACCAGCCAGCATGTCGGTTGAGACTGCGTTCATCACCTCGGGATGATCCATTACCAGCGTGGCGACTTGGCCGTCGATTTCCAGTCTGCAATGATTGAACTGCATGAACGTATCCTCTTCAATTTCTCTTAGCGGACTGCTGCCGCACTTTCATGTGCGACTATCCGGCAATCCAAATGCGCTGTAAACGGCGCTGCGTTTGCTTCGTGCGAAGTTGGATCAGCCATGCGGTCGCAGGTCGATTTCGCAGGGCGAAAGCCGCGCTGAAAGTTACTCGACGTTGCCGTATTTTTTCCGGAAGGCCTTGCCGTCGCCGAATTCCGCAAAGCTCGTATAGTGCTCATGCGTGGAAATCACCTTGCGCGCATGCTTGATAGGACACCAATACTGTTCGGTTCGTCCCGAAATCTCGCTCGCATAAGCCATCAAGCCATTGCCGTAAGAGCAATAGGCGCAATTTATTTTCTCGACGATGTTCAGATAGGCGAGATGCGCGCGATCAAAAATGAAATAGTCGCTGCGCTTGACGCGCGGTATCCCGTAAATTGGAAAACAGATCCATTGATAAATCGTGATGAAGATATCCAGCAGCACAAAAGGAATGATGACTGAATAGATAACTGGCGCGGTCAGGATGATGAGCGGGCTCGCATTCGTGATATATTTTGCGACACCAATGCGGAGTGCGCGGTGCGCTTTCAGGATTTCGGCTTCAAACACTGCACGCTTGCCCTCAAGCTTATAATGCAACTTGGTCCGAAGAATTGCCAGTTCGGCGTCGAGTTCTGTTTGCAGCGATATGATATGAGCGTGGATGCGGGCGATGTTTTCGTTCATGGTTGTGTCCGGTTGTGATGCGTCGCTAAAACTATTCCGGCAGCGGAATGAATTCATGCTCGCCCGGAACGTGCTCGAAGCGTCCTGCTTTCCAGTCCGCCTTGGACTGCTCGATTCGCTCTTTGGATGAGGAAACGAAATTCCACCAGATGTGACGCGGACCTTCGAGTGCAGAGCCGCCGAGGAACATCATTCGGGTTTTGCGCAGGGCCTTCACGGTAATGCGGTCGCCGGGACGGAAGATCAAAAGCTGCGGAGCCGTAAATTTATCGCCCGCGATCTCGACCTCGCCATCGACGAGGTAAATCGCGCGCTCTTCATGGTCGGCGTCGAGCGGCGCAGACATATCTGCATCGAGGGCGACTTCGACATAAAACCAGTCCGACACCATCTCTACCTTTGAGGCCACGCCGAACGATTTGCCGGCGATGATCTTCGCGCTGAAGCCTTTGTCCTGCACAGTGGGAAGAGTTGCTGCGCCGTAATGCTGGAACGACGGCGCGATTTCTTCACGGCCTTTTGGAAGAGCGATCCAGCTTTGCAGGCCAAGCATGCTCTGGCCGCTCGCGCGCTCGACATCCGGTGTGCGTTCGGAATGTGCGATGCCGCGTCCTGCCGTCATCAGGTTCATTGCGCCGGGTTGTATCTCCTGAATATTGCCTTCGCTGTCGCGATGCATGATCGAGCCGTCGAAAAGATAAGTCACCGTCGCAAGTCCGATATGCGGATGCGGGCGCACGTCCATGCCCTTGCCGGCGACGAACTGCACCGGGCCGAAGTGATCGAAGAAGATGAAGGGGCCGACCATTTGCCGCTTCCCGTGGGGCAGCGCGCGGCGCACCGCGATCATGAGTTCAAGCGCGTCGCATGACGGCGCATCGCCGAGTATCGGATCGTTCGACGGCATCCAACTCATGACTTAACCCCTTGGACTTTAGTGACCAGCGGCGATTTCAGTGACGAGCGCGCGCGCCGGAAGCATCTTACGAACCGGGGACGCCGCCGCAATCTGTCCCTTTTCGACGAAGGCCTCGTGATTGTTCTCAATCTCGCCGAGCGCATAGAGATAGTTGACCATCAGGCCGTGCGATTGGCGCAGGCCGTTAGCCGAGAGGTCGCCGAGAAAATTCAGGCGCTCCAGCCGTGCGCCGTTGCCGAGATGAAATCGCGCAACGGCATCGAGAGGCTGGCCGCGCGAATTTTTCGCCTCCAGAAAATAATAGGCCGCGAGCGGCAACAGCACAGCTTTGACGCGCTCGGCGATGTCCGGATTTTCGAACCAGTTCGGCGTGTCGAGCGCTTCAAGCGCGCCACGCGCCGCTTCATCGATCAGCGGAGAATTGTCCGAGCGCTGGCGCTTCAGCCAGCTTGCAAAATTCGGAACGGGTGACAGCGTGACGAATGTCTGCAGGTTCGGCAGTTCGCGCTGCAGGTCCTCAACCACCTGCTTGATCAGAAAATTGCCGAAGGAAATGCCGCCAAGACCCTTTTGCGTGTTGGAGATCGAATAGAACACCGCCGTCGTCGCTTCGTTGGCGGCAATCGGCTCGCGCGTGAGATCGAGCAGGGGCGCAATCGAAGCGGGAATTTCCCGTGTGAGCGCGACTTCGACGAAGATCAGCGGCTCATCGACCAGTCGGGGATGAAAGAAGCCGTAGCACCGCCGGTCGCTTGGTGCGAGACGCGCGCGCAGATCGTCCCAGCTTCCAATCGTATGAACCTGTTCGTAGCGAATGATTTTTTCCAGAATATTGGCCGGTGTGGTCCAGTCGATCTTCTGCAGCACCAGAAAGCCGCGGTTGAACCACGACGCGAACAGATGCACGAAATCGCTGTCGACATATTTGAGTTGCGGATGATCGGCGGCGTGCGTCAGCAACGCCTCGCGCATCCGAACCAGCGACGCTGTGCCGCCGGGCGCCAGGTTCAACCGGCGGATCAATTCCTGCCGTCGCGGCTCGGCCGCTCTCAGCAATTGATTGACTGCATCCGGCGAGGCATTGGTGTCGCGCACGGCGTCGAGCGCCTTGGTCAGTTGGTGCATGTCGGGGCCGAACATGTCGGCGAGTGCCGTCAGGAACGCGAGCTTGTTCTCCTCGCTCGCCGCCGCGTAGCCCGCGAGAAGCGAATTCGCGAGCGCGACGCCGGTCGCTTCGCCGCGCCGTGACAGCAGCGTCTCGCCAAGCGCGATCAACTCGGCTTTCGACATGGGCGTTGAGGCGGAGAGCCCAAGCAGGCTGCGCCCGCGCTCAGTCAGGGTGTTGAGCAACCCGCCGAGAAATCCGGATGCGCGGTCGAGATTGGTCGTCGCCATGAATTCAACTCTCCTGGCTCGTTGTACCCGAAAGGTCGCCAACGATCATGGCTAAATCATAGACAGCAGTTGCATCCATTGCCAGATGCGGACGATGAGGTGAGGCTAGGCGCGGGTGAATTCGCCGACGTCAGACATCCACATTCGCGTCGAGCGAATTGTCCTGAATGAACTCCCGGCGCGGCTCGACAACGTCACCCATCAGCTTGGTGAAGATGTCGTCGGCGGCGTCGACTTCCTTGACCTTCACCTGCAGCAGGGAGCGGGCGTTGGTGTCGAGGGTGGTTTCCCACAATTGTCCGGGGTTCATTTCGCCGAGGCCTTTGTAGCGTTGGAGGGCCACACCCTTGCGGCCAGCGTCGGTGACTGCTTCGAACAAGCTCACAGGCCCGTTGATTGGCAATTCGACATCCTTGCGGCGCAGGACGGCGCTGCGCGGATAGGCTTCCTGCAACTTCCCGGCATATTCATCGAGCTTGCGTGCGTCGGCGGAACCGAGCAGCGCGTCGTCGATAATTGCCACGTCCTTCACGCCGCGCACGGTACGCTCGAAGAAATAGCCTTCGCCTTCCTTGAAGGTGCCGATCCAACCGCGCTCGACTTCGTCAGCCAGCGCATCAAGGCGCTTGGCGATGTAGTCGGCAGCTTGATTGGCTTTTGCAACATCGCCGATCACATGCGGCGAGAGCACGCCTGCAATTGCCGCCTGTTCGACGACGCTACGATTGTAGCGGCTGTGCAGATTATTGAGAATGCCGCGAATGATGCGCGCGTCCTCTAACAGAGCCTGCAGATCGCGGCCCTTGCGATCTTCGCCCGATGCGAGCTTGAGAACGCAATCGTCGAGACCCGTCTCGATCAGATAATCTTCCAGCGCGCGTTCGTCCTTGAGATACTGTTCGGACTTGCCGCGATTGACTTTGTAGAGCGGCGGCTGCGCGATGTAGAGGAAGCCGCCCTCGATCAGCGCCGGCATCTGGCGGAAGAAGAACGTCAACAAGAGCGTGCGGATATGCGCGCCGTCGACGTCGGCGTCGGTCATCACGATGATCTTGTGGTAGCGCAGCTTGGCAATATCGAAATCGTCGCGGCCGATTCCAGTACCCAGCGCGGTGATGAGCGTACCGATCTGCTCGCTTGAGAGCATCTTGTCGAAGCGCGCGCGCTCGACATTGAGGATTTTTCCGCGCAGCGGCAGCACGGCCTGGAATTCGCGGTTGCGTCCCTGCTTGGCGGAGCCGCCTGCGGAATCGCCCTCGACGATGAACAGTTCGGATTTTGCCGGATCGCGTTCCTGACAATCGGCGAGCTTGCCGGGCAGTGAAGCCACATCCAGCGCGCCCTTGCGCCGGGTGAGGTCGCGGGCCTTGCGGGCCGCTTCACGGGCAGCCGCAGCTTCGATTACCTTGCCCACGATGGTCTTGGCTTCTGCCGGATGTTCTTCGAACCAGGCTGCGAGCGCGTGATTGAGCACGTTCTCGACCACCGGGCGCACTTCCGAGGACACCAGCTTGTCTTTGGTCTGTGACGAGAATTTCGGATCGGGGACTTTGACCGACAAAACGGCGGTGAGGCCTTCGCGGCAATCGTCGCCCGTCAGCGCGATTTTTTCCTTCTTGGCCATTGCGTCGGCGTAGCTTGTCACCTGACGCGTCAGCGCACCGCGAAAGCCTGCCAAATGCGTACCGCCATCGCGCTGAGGAATGTTATTGGTGAAGCACAGCACGTTCTCGTGGTAGCTGTCGTTCCACCACATCGCGACTTCAACCGTGATGCCGTTCTGCTCCGACTTCATCATGATCGGCTTCGGCACCATCGCCTTCTTGTTGCGATCGAGATATTTGACGAATTCCTCGACGCCGCCGTCGTAATGCAACTCTTCGCGCTTCTCGACCGCGTGGCGCATATCGGACAGCAGGATATTCACGCCAGAGTTTAGAAAAGCCAGTTCGCGAAGGCGATGCTCGAGCGTTGCGAAATCATATTCGACATTTGTGAACGTCTCGGTGGACGCCAAGAACGTCACCTCGGTGCCGCGTTTTCCCTTCGCGTCGCCAACGACTTTCAACGGCGCAACCGAGTCGCCGTGCTTGAACTCGATCATGTGCTCTTTGTCGTTGCGCCAGACGCGCAACACGAGCTTGCTCGACAGCGCATTGACGACCGAGACGCCGACGCCATGCAGACCGCCGGACACCTTGTAGGAATTCTGGTCGAATTTTCCGCCGGCATGCAGCTGCGTCATGATGACCTCGGCCGCCGAGATACCTTCGCCCTTGTGAATGTCGACGGGGATGCCGCGACCGTCGTCGCGCACCGTCACCGAATTGTCCGGGTTGAGAATGACTTCGACAGCCTTGGCGTGGCCCGCGAGTGCTTCGTCGATGGCATTGTCGACGACTTCGTAGACCATGTGATGCAGACCGGAGCCGTCATCGGTGTCGC
>JAPLPA010000229.1:0-735 GCA_026400415.1 Afipia sp.
GCAAGGCGTGGTTCTTCAAAGTAAAAATCGCCGACAAAAAGGACCTCGACGGATTGATGGATGAAGCCGCCTACAAGGCGCATACGGCTTAAGGATCGTCATATGACTGCGCACAAAAAATCCGCTGAGCCCGCCACCGATTTCGCGCGACGCCATATCGGCCCGTCACCGCGCGACGTCGAGGCGATGTTGCATTCCGTCGGCGCGCCGAGCCTTGAGGCCTTGATGCGCGAGACGCTGCCGCCCTCGATCCGGCAGAAAACCCCCCTCAAGTTGAACGGCGACGTTCAATTGCCGATGAGCGAGATGCAAGCGCTCGCTCATATGCGCGAACTGGCGGCTCAGAATCAGGTATTCGCTTCGCTGATCGGACAGGGATACTCGGGAACGATTTTACCTGCCGTAATCCAGCGCAACATTCTGGAGAACCCTGCATGGTACACAGCCTATACACCGTACCAACCTGAAATCAGCCAGGGACGGCTTGAGGCTCTTTTCAATTTCCAAACCATGATCTGCGATCTTACCGGGCTCGATGTAGCAAATGCCTCGTTGCTCGCTGAGGGTACAGCGGCGGCGGAAGCAATGGCACTGGCGGAGCGCGCATCAAACGTAAAGACCAAAAGTTTTTTCGTCGATCACGAGGTTCATCCGCAGACGCTGGCGGTGTTGCGCACTCGCGCGGAGCCGCTCGGCTGGTCGATCATCGTCGGCGACCCGGCGCGCGATCTCGAT